>DASUZI010000034.1:0-23379 GCA_036376955.1 Nitrososphaeraceae archaeon | reverse complement strand
TTGTATATCTGAATCATAGTTATTAGATGGTGGATAATCTTGTGCTGGTGGATAATCTTGTGCTGGTGGATAATCTTGTGCTGGTGGATAATCTTGTGCTGGTGGATAATCTTGTGCTGGTGGATAATAATAATCTGATCTGTCTTCGGATGCTGATACATCGATCATAGGTGCAGTGTTTAATACCAAAAATGCTGCGAAAGCTAACGATGCTAAAATAATTACAGAATTTGTTCTATTCATTTCTTTGTATACAATCAAATGAAAACATTGTATATTAAGCGAATTCAAATACATTATATTATAAGTTTATATAATTTAATTACATGTTGTTTTTAAGTCCCTTTATTTCCATTGAAGTAGTGTTGAATTTATATAGAATATTATTCCGTTTTATCTATACTAAAAATCTCACCTAGATAATATCAAAATATTTTTAACAAAGTGATGAATAAATCATTGGAAATGAAGTATCATATCGGAAACTAGTATTAGAGTGACCACCTTCAAACTCTTCATAATGATGCATAATATTCATCTTTTTTAGTTTTTGGTGAAGTATTCTTGCACCAATATATAAGTTGAATTCGTCTTGGATTCCACAATCAATATACAAGAGTTTTAATTTCTTGAGGTTGTTTTGATACTGGGTTACCATCTTGATGGGGTCCCATTTCTTCCACATTTTCCATATGTCGTCATTTAATTCCCCCGTTTCAAGATCAAAAGGAACTCTAACACCTAATTGTGAGGATGGGTCGGGAGAGTAATGTGCTGCCATACATAGAATGTTTAAGGCTACAAAATCGTTTTTTTGTTTTTTATTCGGTTTACTCCAGAATTGATCAAACCATCTTCTGATTCCTTCGGCTTGCTTGAAACTAGAGTAGGCACTTGGAAAATCTGGTAAATAACAATATTCAAATGCTGCATCTCCAGAATGGCAAGCAATTGCTTTGAATAACTCGGGGTGGTGCATTCCTAATACAAGTGAACCGTACCCACCTGAAGATTTACCCCATACTCCAAATGATGAAATATTATAATTATTTTGTATGAAAGGAATTATCTCATTGACTATATAGTCTTCATATCTTCCTGTAGCTGTAGAATTTATATATTGATTTCCTCCAAATTTTGTAAAACAATCTGGGATAACTAAAATCATGGAACCACATTTTTGTTCGTAAATTAATCTATTCATTCTTTGTTCAACGTTTTCACTTAGAGGATCTAAATTGAATAAGGTTCTCCCATTACCACCAAATCCTGAAAGTCCAATAGCTGCTGGAAAACCTTTGGATTGACTTTGTGAATAGTTAGATGGGATATATACTATGATATCCCTATTGTATGGGTCTTTCAAAGGATTATGTTTTAATACTGAGCTTTCAAATTTGTGGATAATTATTTTTCCCTCGTTAACAGTCATGGTTGATATTACAATTTGTCTAATATATAAGGTACAAATTAAATTTAAAAAAGCTTTAGAAATAAAATATAATCAAAATTTAATAGTATTTGGAGTCTCTTATATCTCCATATAATCTATATATTCCACCTGTAGTACTTGATATATAATTCCATACTTCCGTATTGATAGGCAATTCTTTGAATCTCGCCCTTAAATTCTTGTCGATTGAATCAAAGACTAACTGTCCTATAACAGTCTGATCAGAATCTGCAAGGGATGTCATTTTAACTGCTATGCTTATTGTATATCCTAATATATCTATAATAGGTTTTTTTGTAATTATATTTTCAGTGCCATGTTTTATTACACTAGTTTCCCATCCGTATTGCACAACGGCATTTTCTCCTACATCAACTCCTATTCTAGCATGGATCTCAGGATAATCGTATTGACTTAAAATAGGATTGATTCCATGCCTAATTACAGTGGTCATTGAGAGGGCACAATTAACTGCATTGATGCAAGGAATTTCATCGTATTTTTTATCTGATGAATTCACTAAAAAAAATCCCAAAACTGCATCTCCAATAAATTTTATTATGTGACCTCCATAGGAAGCTATTAAAATAGACATTTCTTGAGTGAATGCCCGTATGATGTCTGCCAATCGGTTAGCCGAAAGGTTCATAGCAAGCTTTGTAAATCCTACTAAATCCACATGTATAATAACTAGTCTTACTTTAGATTCAAGCAAATTTTCCAAAATTTGTCTAGAATCCTCTGTTGAAATGTGAAATTCCTTTGCTTGTAAGGCTGACCATGTTCTTGCTTGAGCATTCTTGATAAATTCATTAATATCGACTATAGCATCCAGATAAAATTCTGCTAAAGATGAAGGCGAATTGGAACTTTTTCCATCTAAATGTCTTTGATCATCTTGATTTATTATATTTTGAACCTCTTGGACATCTAGATCAGTTTGAAATGCAATTACTTCGAGGGAAATCCCTGATTTGTAAAGATTCAGAACTGTTTGTTTTTGTTCAATTGATATAATTTTTCACCTATATTAAATCTAAAAAAAGGTCAAAATAAAGTATTATGGAATGATTGTAAATTAATATGTGTGATAGATAAGCACTCTTATATCGTCATAAAGGATGTCTAAATAATTCTTTCTGTTCAATTGTGCTCCAAGCTCCCATTCCTTTGCCTTCCCCATTTGTCCCCACAATTTCACTTACTATTACTTCTCTGGCTGCCATTGGAGGCCATGTCATAGCTACATATTCTCCAATTTCTCCAGCTTTTTCTAAAGATGCCATAGATATTTTCTCTTCGTTTATTTTTTTTTCAAGTAATATACTTTTGACTTTGTCATAATTTTGTCTATTTCCATGAACAATTACATAGATTTTTTTATCATTATTTATTGCTGCCATGATTTTTTTACAGAAATAATATATAAAAGCTTACCTTCTATTAAAGTGAATATTAATTTAAAATAAAATAACTTTTATTTATATGAATTATTGTTTTTATTAATATTCTTTAGAAAATATATAAAAACAAGTAAAGAATTCCTGATTTTGTTATAATATTGAGCAAAAAATCCCAAGGCCATTGTTGCAATCCCTGCAAAGACGAATCTAATTCCTACTATCTCAAATCCTTCTCCATATTCAATACTTTGACCTAAAAAGAAAAGGAAAATTCCAAAAATAGATATTATTATACCTAATATTACTAAAGGTAAAAACAATGAATGAAATAAATTTTTATTTTCTTTCACTAATGATTGATATTTACTTTGGAAATTTATAAACAATTTTATTTATTGTTTATTAGTTTTTATTATTGGAAAGTTTGAATATTACTGTTCTTGGCAATAATGAATTCCTTAACGAGTTTGGAAAACGGGGTACTCTTTCTGATATAGTGCTTTATGACAGAAAATTAAATGATCGGATATTTACATTTATTGCTCCAATTTCTTTTCCCGATAAAATTCAGACTTTACCTCAAGTCTTGAATATGGCAGATTTAGTAGTTTTAAATATAACATTATTGGACAAATATCTTGCTGAACAAATAATAGCTATATGTAGCCTAGATATTAAAAATGGATTTTTGCTTCATTCTTATGATATCGATGAGCAACGACTTTATCAAATGATTAAAGGTACTGTAATTGAAAATTATAAAAAGATAGAAAATCTTGAACTTTTAAAAAATGAGATATTTAATCTTCACTCTAACACGAAGAAAGGAGATCTTTTAATGCCAATTGATCATAGCTTTGACGTAAAAGGTGTTGGCACAGTCCTACTGGGGGGAATTAAACAAGGAAAAATTAAAGTATATGATAAATTAAAGATTTTACCTTCAAATAAAGAGGTTGTAATTAAATCTATTCAAATGCATGACGACCCAGTGAATGAATCATCATGTCCATCAAGGGTAGGATTAGCGATCAAAGGAATTTCACACAAAGAAATAGAAAGAGGGGATATTATCTGTTCTGGCGATAGCATAAAGACCGTAGATACAGAAATATTAGTTACAAATTTTTCAAAAAATAAGTATTATACCGGTGAGATCACAGACACACAAACATATTTAATTTCAGTTGGGTTACAAATAAAACCTTTAAAAATATTAATTAATAATACTAAAATATTGTTAATTTTAGAAAAACCTATTGCCTATCATGAAAAACAAAAATTTTTAATATTGAAACCTGATAGTAAAACTACTAGAATAATAGCTGAAGGATCATTCCCTTAAGTTAAGTAATATGGTAATATTTGAATTATAACTAGGAAACCAAATGAGCACCTATCTAAGAATGTAACATATTTGAATATTTATTGACTAATGAGAGTCATCATACTACATTATTTTTAATAATATGTGAGTCATTCTATTGAAAAATGTAATTCTTTCTCTTTTAACTATATATCGTTTTCAAACCATTTCTGCATTCCTTTTCAATTTAAACGGATTTTCAAAGTTAATATTTTAAAAGGATCTATATCAATAATAATTGTGTCTTTTTGTATATCTTTAATTTCTTGAATCTCAATCTCTAAGAAATCTACTAACTTGGCATTTCTGATTGTTCCTGCTAGCTTAATTTTTGTAAGTGTTTTTTTTCCTTCTGTTTCGTAAATTCTTAAAATAATATCTTTTTTATCGTTACTTAACTTCATTGTACTCAATATGACATTCCTTTTTGAGATTTCCAGAAAAGATTTAGAATCTTCTAATATCTTAACTTTATTTCCAATATTCTCGGGAATATTATTTTTTTTTCCATTGTTTTTCTTTATCTGTAATGGAATTAATTGCATATTTATTTCTGATCCATGTTGATATATTAGATCATCGTTCCAGTCATTTTCATGCGGTAAAATTGAATATTTAAAAGTGTATGGCTTCACTTCTGCTGCATCAGGAGTAGGTATACATGGTCCCATTATACCGTCCGAGGATAATAATACTATACTACGTAGTAACGTAATATATATTGATCCATCTCTGATTTCGTGGGATGGTAAACCCTGATGTAGGAGACTAATTCCAACAGTTTTATTAGCTTCCTTTTTTATAGGACAGTCAATCCATTCAAGTGATGGAAATACTCCTGAAGGTTTCTCAAACCACTTACCACTATCTTTTTGATAGTAAAGGTCTGTCTTTCTTTCAATAATACCAAATTGGGTTCCACACAAATAACTTTTGATTTTACCTTTAGTATCGAACCTTACTCTGAGTCGTGAGTGAGGATGTTTATTAAAAACATGAGTTATAAAATCTATCCTATTTAAATTTTTATAAATTATTATTTCTTTTTCTATATCAATGAAATCGTGTCTATACATCATTGGTTTCAACTTTTCAGTAAACCTGTACGGCCATCTTAGGGCGAAATATTTACTCTTAAATTTTATATGTGATTTCAGTTTTCTATGTATTACTTCATATTTTTCCGGTTTAAATATTCCATATTTAATTCCATCACCAGTTTCGGATTTAAATAATTTTAGATTTTCTCTATGATAATAAACATCTCCAATTTCTTCGTCTAATATTATTTCATTTCCTGTACAATAGTGCAATCTTTTGTTATTCTTAGTGGATCTAAAAACTGAAATAATTGCATTTTCTCTATTTACTTCTATTTCGTATTCTTTATTTTTAAAACTTGTATCGTGAGCAATGATAGTTTCGCCATCTATTGTATCCGACTTTACTATCTTTAAAGTTTTATATCCCATTGGAGGCACAGAAATTATACACCCTAGGCTTATTTTTTTAATAGAATCATCTTGGTATAAAGAATAATCCAGAATTTCTATCTCTATAATTTGATCTCCACTCTTGAGGCAACTTATACCATTGATTTCACCTTCATTAAATTCTAAAATGATTTCTGTCCAATTTGTAACTAGCCACGAGAGTGGGTTAAAAATAAAAATGTCATTATCATATTTAGTCATTAATGAAATTTTTCTCAAATATTCAAAAATTGATCTTTCTATACTCTTTCTCTCGTTTTCAAATATTTCCCTTACTTCGTTGTATATTTCATCAACTCCTGTACCTGGTAAAACATCATGCATTGCAACAAATAGTATTTTCTTCCAATACTTATGAAGCTGATCTGAAATATTTTCGTCGTGTATATTAATAAACCATGCTAAAGCATCTAATCTTTCAAGAAGTAAAATGCTATTTTCAAATTCTTTCATTCCTTGTTTTAGCCACATACGGGTTGAGGTACTATCTGGATATACAGCAGAGAATTTTCCAGAATACATTTCTCCTTTTCTTACTTTAAATTTGATGTTTTGTTTTTCTAAATAATCAAAATATTGAAGAGGAGTGGACATGATCATATTATATCCACTTTTAGATTTTGTTCCATTTTTTCCATCAACTTTTTTATTCCAATCTTTTATGACATCAACTAATTCGGGTTGAGGCGGTGTAGAACCACTTCCAGATAACATTAAAATTTGATTAGTTGAAGCATATTTTTTTAATTGTTTCAAGGAAAGAGACAGTTGATCTAAAAAAAGTCCTGCACGATACCCTAGTGGCATCCAGTGAGTAAGAATTTGGGTTCCATCAAGTCCTTCCCAAAAGAATTCTGAAGGAGTAGAAATATTTATTCCTCTCCTGAAGATGAAGTATTTGTAACCAGAATTTCTCAGAATTTGAGGCCATTGTGCATTAAAACCAAACTCATCCGCTCCGTAAGAGACTATTATATCTTTATTTAATTTTTCTTTTACAAATTTTTTTCCTTCGGTTATTTCTCTTATTAAGACTTCACCGTTTGGAACCATGTTATCAGCCAACAAGTACTGTCCTCCTGCTATCTCAATTTTATTCTCCTTAACAAGTGCACTAATCTCTGCAAAAATATGAGGATAATCCTTTTCTATCTTTTCTAACAAAAAAGTTTGTTCAAGCATGAATTTATAGTCAAATTTTTTGATAAGATTGATAGCGTGTTTTAAAATATATTCAATATTTACAAAGTAGTAATCTTCTTTGTTAAGAATCCACACTGCATCATAGTGCATGTGGGGAACAATATGAATAGTTGCATCCTTCATTTTCTCTACTTTTTGAGTATATGATTTAATATTATTTCTTTCCATCCTGTCTGTCCAATTCCATTTGCTCTGATCAGATTATTTATTTGCATGGGGGCATAGCCATTTTGAATATTTCGGACTAGAAATGGTTTGTCAACATTTTCAAACATTGGAATATCATTAAATGCATCTCCTATTCCTATTGATTCAATCTTCGAGTTTTCAAATTTCATTGAATATAATTTCTTTAGAATTGAAATTGCGGAGCCTTTATCATGTAACGAAGAAACTGTATTATATCTAGTTCCCTGTAAAATACGGAGACCTCGATCATTCAATATTTTTTTTAATTTATCTAGTTTATTAATATTAATTTCAAGTATTGTTTCGCTATATTCTCTTGATGCCATTAGTTTTGCATCGTTTATAGATATCCCTACCTGACGGGCTAGATCTGGTAATGAAAGATCATGGACAGAAACGAATTCAATATGGAAATTTTCTCTTATTTCTTGAAGATTTTCGATTATTCTATTGTATGATTTTCCTAACTCGATAACTAAATTTTCATTGATACTCCTGATAGATAAACCTAATTCTTCAAGATCTATGGGAAAATAATTTTCAGGAATAAAAATTGCTCCACCGTTTTCAACTATAAATGGATCATCGATCTCTAGATATTGTCTAATTTTTTCCTGTTCCAATCGAGTTTTTGACGAACATAATACCAAAGGAATATTGTTCTGATGTAACTTTTGAACAATTTCTTTGATTTCGCCATATTCCTCGATATGATAAATTTCTCCTTCTTTTATTATATATGATTGGAGAAGTGTATTATCTATATCAGAAAAAATCAAATACTGTGACATCATTCTTACTTTGCTTTTTTAATCGAATGAAATACTTTATACTTTAACATAAGAAATTATATAAGAATTTTCTATAATTACGGAAAAATTTGATTTCCTGTATATCTGTCAATAATGATGATGGCTTTGGTTGGGCATGTTTGTGCAGCATTTAAAATAGATTCAAAATTATCTCCAGTCTCTGATACTACTACTGCTTTGGGATTGATAATTTTATTGGTTTCAACGTGAAAAACGTTTGGAGCCAAAATTTCACAACTTCCAAAGGCCATGCATAATGACGGTTCAACAATAATTTTAAATCTAGCTTTTTCTATAGTGATTGTTCTTCTTGTTGTAGTAGTATTTTCGATATTCTCATTATTGTTTCTTAATGTGATATTCTTTTCCCTATGGTTTAAATCTAATTTTTGAATTTCTGAGCATAAATCATCATACTCAAGCCTCTTATTTTTATCAGAAAGAACCTCAAAAGCAATATTAATCTTTTTTATCATCTCTGATTCAATTTCTTTTCCAGAATTTCTATCAGGATGATATTTTTTAACTAGAAACCTATATGACTTTTTGATATCGATGAGAGTTGCATCTTCGCTTACTCCTAAAATGCTATAGTATTTAAGAATGTCCAATTATTAATAATATTAAACTTTATTAGTATTTCTTTATTTATATTGAATATTGCTTTTAAACTGAGAATTGTCTTATATCCATAATGAAAATCATCTAGTAAATTAAGTCAGAACTAATTTCAAGTAAACCCTTATTTTCCAGGAAATAACAATTTTCCAACTTTTTTTCTTTTGCTAACCCATATACTAATAATTGTACGAATAAAGTTGAGAAAAGTAAAATTTCCATATTTGTATTAAAAGGGATTTCAATAAGGAATGAATAAAATTTTTGTTTATTTAAAAGAAAATTTAGTCTTGTGGCTTTCTTATTTATATATTGATTTGTGGACGAAAATATCAATAATATGTCTTTATCTCTTAAACTAAATAGTGGCGAATGGCAAAAGTGTTCAATAGAAAATGCAGCTGATTTTAATCCTAAAACTTCATTAATCTTCAATGAACCATAACATGAAATTGGAAATAAAGTTGAGTTACCTAGAAAAAAAATGGATTGCTCTACGGAAAAAGAAAAATATTTTTTAATTTTATCTATTATATCCTTTGACAATTTCTTGGCTTTCTCGTACACTTTTTTAGTATTAATCACCCGATTTGATTTGTTTACCAACGCTAATGCTGTCATTGTAGTTAACATAAAACCTAAAGTTCCTGATGTAGGTAACGAAGGTTTTTGGTAATCCAAATGAATTACTTTCATACAATTTTTTGCAAGATCACTATTAGGATTGGCGGTAATCGCTATTGTTTCCTTACAATATTTTTTTACTTTTTTTGCAGCCAAAATATTTGCCATTGTTTTTCCAGAAATAGAAATAAAGCATCTGTTTTTTTCTTACTTAAAGTTGGATTGATTATTATTTCAGCCGGATCTATACATAAACAATTAAAATTAGACTCATAACTCGCTATTAAACCAGAAACAAAAGAATCACCAGAACCTACAAAAAGAATTTCAGAAGGTTTTTTATTTTTTTCAATGCCACTAAATTTTAATTTACCTATCTGATATTCAATCTCTTTTTTCATTAATTCTATAGAATTCATTTTAACTATTTGATATTACGGTACACTTTTAATAAATATTATAAATAAAGTTGATTTATTCATTATTCTTTAAAATATATAATTACAATTTAATATGATAATATAATTATCAATAGTAATTGACGCTAATTTAAAATAATAAATTACAAATTCAAAAGGCTTGCATAGTAATTGTAAAAACAACCACGAAAAAAAACTATAGCTTTGGCCTGTGTCGAAGCATATATAATTTTTTAATTATCAACATCGATATTTTTCCCCCTTATTTTTGCTTCGATATACTTAAAAAATTGAATATAAAGAGATCGATTTAAAATGATGTTATTATTATAACATAGATGTATATGAATTTAAGAAATAAAGTTGCTGTAGTAACCGGAGCCGGAGGCACAGTAGGAAGAGATATTACGAAATCTCTAATTTCTGAAGGTTGTAAAGTCGTTATAAATGGACGTGATGCTAAAAAACTAACTAGTCTCTCGAAGGAAATAGGAAGTAAAAAAGATATTTTGATTCTTCCAGGAGATATAGCTAGGGAAGGAGACGTTTTAAATATGATAGATCAAATAACAAATAATTATAATAAAATTGACATTTTAGTAAATAATGCAGGAGTAATAAATGATCCTATATCTTTTCATCTAACAACCCATGATGAATGGATGAATCTTATCAATGTTCATATTATAGGTGCTCTTCAGATGACAAAGGCAGTCTTACCACTTATGGTTGAAAATGGAGATGGTAGCATTATAAATATTGCATCTACTTTGGGAACTAGAGCAATCCCTGGAGTGCCACTATCAATCTACGGACTTACTAAAGGTGGTATAATATCTTTTACAAAACATATCGCTGTAGAATATGGACCTTACGGAATAAGATGCAATTGTATAGTCCCCTCTACTATCAGAACCCCTTTTCTAGACCCTTTTATGAAAGATGAAAACGCGAGGAAAACTTTAGAATCGTCATTTCCTCTTCGACGAATTGGTGAACCTTCAGATATATCTAACGCTATTTTATTTCTATGTTCTGATAAATCAAAATGGATAACCGGAGCAGAAATAAACATTGATGGAGGTATAACAGCAAAATAATTCTTTATTCTGAATTTTTCGGCCTTAGATGATCTAACATTAACATATAAAATACTCGCTCATTTTTATAATCCAGATTTCAAACTATTTGTTGTTATAATAGATAACTAAATTACCTTTAATATGGACATGAAATTATAAATGTAAAACTTATTATTTACCAAATGTATTTTTAACAAGGTTATCCAATCTTAATACTTTTACTTTGTATATTTCAAATTTCAATTATATGATACTAGACTTGAATCACTTATTAACTTGTCTTTTACTATAAAATATAAAAAATAATAATGGAACGGCATATCGTTATTCATGAAATGATACTTGTAGGTCCAAAAAGATAGCAAATAATTTAGTTATTAGCATTTTTTTTACCTCTAAAGATTTTTTTGTTGTAATTTTTGAATTTTATAGTATCATCTATCAATTCATGTATTCTTATTCTGATTTCCATCAAAAAATTGATAATTTCCGTTCTCTGTTCAGGATCGATTGATATTTGAGATTCTTCTATTAAGTTATCTATTCTTGCCAAAGTAACTTTGAGAGAAAGGGATGCCTTTTTTGTGATCTTTAACGATTTTGAGAAATAATTGTTACTATCAGATAGACATATATTATTATAATCTTCAGTAATATTGTCTCTTAAAATCATTTTTAATTCTCTTATTCTTTTTACTGAAAGATTCTTTTTTATTATTTCTCCTACGATCTGTGATTGTTTTTCAATTGGAATAGTTGATATCTCAATAGCTTTACTAACGTTTAACCTATTTGAAACAATTTTATTCTTTATTTCTTCGGAAAGCTTTAGAAGCTGAATTCTATGAGACACATATTCCTCGCTTTTTCCAATTTTCTGGGCAAGATCGCTAACACCTCCCCAACCAAAATCAATAACATATCTTCTAAATGCTTCTGCCTCTTCGATAGGATCCATTGATTTCCTTTGGATATTTTCAGAGAGCTGAATTTCAAAAGCTTGTTTATTTGTCATCTCGCGAATTTTACAAGGAATAAATCTCCATCTTAATGATTTACATGCTTGATATCTTCTATGACCTGCTACTATTTCAAATCCGTGAGATAGTGGTCTAATTAAAATAGGTTGAATTAACCCATGCTCTCTAATACTAATAATTAAAAATTCATCGTCTTCGCAATATTTTTGAAATTTGTCTCTTACTGCAAATGATGAAGGACGAATCATCTTCATCTCTATTTGTTCTATTATACTTGTATCAACAAATTCCACACTTTTTTATTACAAAGTATCTTTATATTGTTTATTATTTTTTCGAGTAATAGAGGCTTTACCCACCAATTATTTGAAATATCATATCTTTTTTTCGATAATTTGCAATTATTTTTTTGCAAATTGACCTAGAAAGTTATTAATTTCTTTTGCATCAAACAAGAGTTGGCAGTTCATTCTTACTTCTAAGAATACTTCTTGTAAGATAGAATCATACTTCTGAATAGATATGTCCTCTTAATTATATAGGTACGTGAACTACAGTATATTCACTTATTTGATGTAAATAGGAAAGATGAGAAGGATAATACTTCAGCGAAATAATATGTTTTAAATCACAAATTATATAGACAATATTGAGTTTCTGTATCCTGAAATCACACAAATTGAAAAAATAACTATTTCAAACATACCTCAAAGAAAATATAAGATGTAACAAGTATCTTTAAATCAAGCTTTTATGAATTTGCTTCCTTGAAATTGATGAAATATCACATTGGAGTACAACAAATTAACGTGTATAGAGGTTGAATTACGTACAATTGTAGATGAATTAAGTAACTTGATATAAATTAAAAGAATCAAGAAAGACAAACAACATATAAACTGTATTAAACAGAGGTTACAAATACAGTATCCATTATAGATGGTAGACTAAAATTACTAAATGAAAAGATAACCAAGATATCCTCTAATGTTCATGTCTATGTTCTTCCGAATGAGTATGTAGATGGGAATGTTTTTTCTCACCATGAAAATGCATATGTTGTAATTTTTTTAAATGTGAATAAACTATAGCTATAATGAAAGAGCTAGCACCAAATAGTACTATAGTAGCACCAGATGGTGAATCAATATAAAAACTGGAATACATTCCCAGAAAAGCATCAATTATTCCAATCATACATGACAGAATGATTATTTTGAAAAAATTATTCGTAATTAGCCTGGCTGATATAGCTGGTGCTATAATAGCAACTGCAAGGAGAGTAACTCCTATTGAGTTCATTGCTGCTATTACAACTATAGCAAGTATAATTGAAAATAACAACTCTATTCTGTATATATTTACTCCGTACACTTTTGCTGTTTCACTATCAAATATTGTAAATAATAGGCGTTTTTGAAAAAAGAAAATAAATATTATTGTAATGATGGATACTATCAAGATAAAAATAAAATCTATATCAGTAACAGCTAAGATATTTCCAAATAATAAAGCCTCAAAGTTTCTTAATGGTGTTTGACCTGTGTTCATTAAAAATACTCCTATTGCAAATCCTGCAGTAGTCACCACTCCAATGGCAGCATCAGCTTTAATTTTATATCTTTTATTTATTTCAGTTATAAGTAACCCTGATAAAATTCCCCAGATTGCTGCCCCTATGTAAAAATTAATTCCTATTATGTTACTAATTACTGCCCCTCCAAATACTGCATGAGACATACCGTGTCCAATGTAACTCATTCCTCGTAATACTATATACACACCTAGCAAACCACATGTCCCACCAATTAATATCGAAACAACTATAGCTCTGGTAAAAAATTCATAGTAAAAAGGTTGAAATAGAAAATCCGTACTTAATACCAATTCCTTTTAATCATTTTAAATCATAAGTTCTATAAAGAATATTTTCAGACAAAGTCGAATTTGGTATTCCTTGAGAAATTATAGTTTTGTTTAAACATACAATCCACGGCAATTTTTTCGCTACACCATCAATATCATGTGTAGTGAGGATTATGGTAATCCCTCTTGAATTCAGATCTGTTAATATCTTTAAAAAATTATCTTTATTTGCATTGTCAAGGCCTGCGGTAGGTTCATCTAAAATTAGGATCTTAGGATTGTGAATCAAGGCTCTTGCCAAAAACACTCTTTTTTGTTCTCCTCCCGATAATTCTTTAATTTGGCGGTCTACATAACCACCTATACCAAGCTCATCAGCTAACTTACCTATCTCACTTCTTGACGTTTTATTTATCCAGGGGAAAAAACCAGATCGATTCCATACTCCCATTGAAATCAATTCCCTAACGGTAACTGGAAAATCCCAATCTATTCCTTCTACCTGTGGCGAATATCCAATTATTGAAAACTTTCGATCTTTATCATTATTATGTTTTGAGAATAATATTTCTCCCTCCCATGGTTTGTGTAAACCCACAATCAATTTCAAAAGAGTAGATTTGCCTGAACCACTAGGACCTAACAAGCCAATGAAACCACCTTTAGGTATATTTAATGTCACACCATCAATAACAGGTGAGTGATAATGGTAACCAAATAAAACGTTCTTTAAACGTATAATGTTCTCAGGAGATTCCATATTTTCCATTAGGTTTTTCTTATGTTATAATAATAAGGATAATAATCTTTATTTCATATTATCAAATATATTAAAAATGTAATCTAAGTGATAAGTATGTTTTTGGGATTGATATTTTTTAACGCTTCAATATTACCACCTAAAGGCAATATCATATTTTTCATATTCTCTATCATCATTCCTACATAAGAGTGATTGTTCTCACCAGGTTTCCCAGGGAGATCGTCATCGCTTAATGTTTCTACCACGGTTATATTCCCCTCTTTAGCTATTTGATCTATTATATTTGTAGGGAATACTTCCGAAGCGAATATTGCTGGTACTTCTTCTGCACGTACTTGGTCTATTAAATCTGCAACATCTTTAGGACTGGGCTCACCAAAATCCGAAGGTTGTATAGCTCCTATTACTGTCATACCATATCTAGGTGCAAAGTAAGCCCAAGAATCATGATAAGTAAGTAATTTTCTATTTTCTGGTGGTATCGTCATAATGGATTTTTTTATACCATTATCTAATTGTTTAAGTAACTTTGTATACTTTTTTGAATTTTCAGTATAGTACTTTGAATTAGAAGGATCAATTTCAATTAAATTATCACGTGTTAAATTTGCAAATTTAATGGCATAATCTACATTTAACCAAAGATGTGGATTTGGGTCACCTTTTTCTTTTGGAAAACTAAAATCGAATATCCAGTCTGCTTTATCTACCGTATTATCTCCAAGCTTAAGTAAGTGTATTTTTGAATTTTTAGCTATTGCATTGTTTGCAATTTCTTCAATCTCAGTCTCTAAATTAAGACCATCTATAATAATGAGATCTGCATTATTGATTTTGATTGCGTCTGAAGGAACTAGGTCAAATGTATGTGAATTTACTCCTTCTGGGACCAGTCCAATTAAATTAATTTTCTCACCACCGATATTTTGAACTATATTAGTTATTGGGGCAACTGATGTGACTATATTTAGTTTATTTACCTCTTGAGTAGAATTCTCTTGAGCATACGAAGCTGTTAAAGAAATAAAAAAAATAATGGTTATTACACAAATAGAAATGGTTTTAATCATTTCTGATGAGAATTTCATGGAAAGAAATTCTTTTTCTAGTATTAAATAGTTTGTAATTAGTAATACTTTTTCATTTTAAAAACTACATAAGTTATAATTCAATAATTAATCTATTAAAATTTGATCGTTCAACTTAAAATATCTTTATTCTTTTGACATGCCGACATAATGCATTTTAAGACTTTTAATTCCTCTGTTTTCCGAAATAAATTTCATGAATTTTTTTATCCTTTTAATGTCTCCTCTCAGCATTATCGTTTCTAGACAATTGTGTTGATCAAGGTGTAAATGTGTTGTAGAAACTATTATGTCTGTATACTCATGTTGATTTTCTAAAGAACCAACATCCGTTCCAAAAAGATGGTTATCATATAAAATTACTAATACACCAGCTCCATAACTATTACCATTCTCATTTTCTTTCCATTCGTTATTGTAAATGAATTCATATAGTGATGATTGGATGGCCTTGGATCTATCAGCAAATCCTGCATTTTTCATTGATTTATCAAATTGATCCAGTAATGTATTAGGTAATGACATACTGATTCTTCTTAAAGTCGATGATTTTGAATTTTCTTTATTTTTTTTCTTCAAATACTGATTATATTAATTTAATAATTCTTAAATTTATTGAGTTTGATCAAACAATTATTTTTTCCATATATGTCTTAATTCTTACTTTCGAATGGTAGTTTAAATCTTAAATTAAAAAAAGATTCATGGAAATCCAAATTTTTTGTATTTATAAAGATATTTGATTTACAAACCAATAAAGAATACCCAATGAATTTCAAATATCATGGTAGTAGCAGATTTTGTGTCTAACAATGCTATTTTGGACTTTTTCTATATCTTATTTAATGGAATTGCTGAGGTCCCACTATTTAGTTCCCCAATTACTGGAATCTTGATACTGGCAGGAGTCTTTCTAGCTTCCAGAAGTGCTGGTGTTATGATGGTGATATCGGGTTTAATAGGTGCAGGAATGGCAATTCTTTTGGGAGCTCCCTACGGATTAGTAGCATTTGGATTGTTTGGTTATAACTCTATACTAACTGGTATGGCTTTTTGGTCAGGACCATTTGTAAAATCTAACAGAGCAACATTTTTTATATCTATATTTGGAGCAGCAGTAACGGCTGTAGTATGGATGGCTATGGCTCATCTAATGGGAGATATGTTTATCCTTAATGGATTACAAGAATCATGGGCAATACCTGGGTTTACCTCTTCTTTTATCTTTACTACTTGGATTTTAATGTATGCTACCAAGAGATTTGGGCATGATATTTGGCCTGAACCACTACCACCAACGGATGAAGAATTAATTAAAGGTAGTGGAAATCCAGCTCAAATTAATGAACCTACTTTTAAATGGACTGCACCCGAGTTCATTAAAGCTACTCTGAAAGGTGTATCCCAGGTAACATTTGTAGAAAACTGGAAAACAGGAGTATTTTGGGTAGTTGGACTCACTTTAGCATTTGAGCTAGCACCAATTTTAACAGGTCAAAATAGACCATGGTGGACCAATGGGTACACCGCTCAATGGAATGAATTTTCTCCTCTCTTTCTGGCAGGAGTAATGGCATTTATTGGATCTGCGGTAGGTGCGGCAATGGCCATTTTAACTAAACTTCCGACGGCTGAAACGAGAGCAGGACTACATGGTTTTAATCAGGTTCTCGTAATGATTGCATTAACGAGTTTCATACCTCTAACCCCTCAAGCATTTCTTATTGCATTATTTGCTGTAATATCGTGTAGCTTTGTAATGCCTGCGCTACAGCGAATTTTTGGGACGTGGGGGTTACCTGCATTAACAGGGCCGTTTGTGTTTACAACATGGATATTCTTACTTGGAATCTCGGGCTTTACAAATATTCCAGCCGGGATAGGATGGTCAAGACCATAAGTTCTTATTCTAATCACCCTTATTTTTTGAAATGGAGTTTGATGACTTTAAAGAATTCTTGGACTTTTTAAATCACAATAAAAAAGATAATGAAAATAGTGTTGTCAATCTATTAGATTTTATAGATTGGTGCAACAACAATAACCATGAAGAACTCCTCGTTAGATTAAGTTCTGAGAAACAAGGTGGGTTAGGATATGATTCTGTAATTGATTTTACCACTAAACGTATTATTATAACAAGAAAAAAATTAATGAACAGAATATTTGAGTTGGGATTTGTTGCAGGACTTGGACCATTTCCATATATGATTTTGTCTAAGAAAAAACAACAATCCAAGATCAAAGATTCAGCAAAATTAAAAATAGAAAAAATTCTACAGGACGAAAATTTGGAATTCACTATTTCCTATATTGATGTTCAAAAAATTGTTATAAAAAGAGGATCAAATTCAATAGTTCGAAATATGTTAGGTTCGTTCATCACAAAAAACTATTTGACGATTTTAACAAAAACTAATAATAAATATGAATATGTTCTTTCCATTAAAAAGAATGGAGATTTTAGTAAAATGTTCTATTGGATGAAGTCTATATTACCTGTCGAAATCTCGTTCATAGATTGAATTGCCGACGTCGGCTAATTAGCTAGATTGTGTATATCCATTTATATAATTTAATTATTTGAAATTTAAAATAATCCAAATCCAGTAATATTTCAGGTGAATTGGAAATTTGATGTTAGTTCCACGTGAAATTGATAAGATGATGATTTGGACTGCAGCCCAAATTGCTGAGGGGAGAAAAAAAAGGGGAGTTAAACTTAATCATCCTGAAACTGTAGCATATATAGCAAATTTTGTTGTTGAAGGTGCGAGAGACGGAAAAAGTGTAGCAGAGTTAATGAAATCAGCTAGAGAGGTTTTATCTAGGAATGATGTTATGGACGGAATACCTGAGTTGATTCATACAGTTCAAGTAGAAGCAACTTTTCCAGATGGAACAAAATTAGTTACGGTTCATGATCCAGTTCAATAGAGGAGAATAAAAATGAACAAAAGTATTAAAAAAAATTTAGAAATTCAAGGAGGAATCTACTAACTTGATTCCAGGAGAATATATTTTGTCTTCTGATCCAATTATTTGTAATGGTAATAAAAAAACAGTTAACATAACTGTAAGTAATACTGGTGATAGACCGTGTCAAGTGGGATCACATACTCACTTTTTTGAAGTGAACAAGGCATTAGATTTCCCGCGAGAGCAAGCATATGGTTATCGATTAAATATTCCTGCAGGAACTTCTATAAGATTTGAACCTGGAGATTCTCGTGAAGTAGAACTTTGCGAGCTGGGAGGAAAAAGAATCGTTTATGGGTTTAATGGTCTTACTATGGGGGGGCTAAATTCGAAAATGGGAAAACAAGCTGCTCTTGAAAAAGCAAAAAACCTTGGATTCAAAGGGTTTAGTACTTAGGAGATGAGAGAACTATGGTTTTAAAATTAACTCGAAAACAGTATACTGATTTGTTTGGTGCCTCTCAAGGAGATAAAATTAGACTCGGAGATACTGATATTATTATAGAAGTTGAAAAAGACTTGATTTCTCCAGGTGATGAATGTGTATTTGGAGGAGGAAAAACAATAAGAGATGGACTTGCTCAAGCATCAGGAATTACAAACGCTAACGGTGCATTAGATTATGTGATTACGAATGCTGTTGTTCTTGATCCTATTGTGGGAATAGTTAAAGGGGATATTGGGATAAAGGACGGTAAAATCGCAGGGATTGGCAAAGCAGGAAATCCATTAACCATGGACAACGTCACTTCAAACATGATAGTTTCTGCATGTACAGAGGCTACTGCGGGAGAACATACTATCTGTACACCTGGACATTGGGATACCCATGTTCATATGATATCTCCACAACAATACACTGATGCAATTAGTAATGGCATTACTACCATGATCGGCGGAGGTACTGGACCAGCGGATGGGACATGCGCAACAACCTGCACTCCAGGTGTTTTTAATATAAGTAGAATGATGGAAAGTGTAGAGGATATTCCAGTAAATTGGGGATTTCTTGGTAAAGGTAATGATTCTCATCCATCACTTGCTACCCTCTTAGAACAGATTGATGCTGGAGCCTGCGGTCTAAAAGATCATGAAGATTGGGGAACTACTAATGCTGTTCTCGATGCATCACTTCGAGCTGTAGATGCCACTGATACACAGTTAGCAATTCATACTGACTCTATAAATGAGTGTGGATATGTTGAGGATACAATAAATGCAATAGATGGAAGGACAGTTCATACATATCATACAGAAGGGGCGGGCGGAGGACATGCACCTGATATCATGAAGATAGCTGGAGAACAATTTGCTTTGCCTTCATCAACTAATCCTACTCGACCATATACTGTCAACACAGTTGATGAGCATTTAGACATGTTAATGTTCTGCCATCACTTAAATCCTGCAGTTGCTGAAGATGTTGCATTTGCGGAATCTAGGATTCGAGCGGAAACAATTGCCGCAGAAGATGTTCTACATGACGAAGGTGTATTGAGTATGTATTCTTCTGATAGTCAAGCTATGGGTAGAATCGGGGAAGTAGTTATTCGTGCATGGCAGACTGCTGATAAAATGAAGAAGATGAAAGGAAAACTAGCTGAAGAGACAGGAGATAATGATAATATAAGAGCAAAAAGGTATATTGCAAAAACTACTATAAATTGTGCAATCACACATGGAGCTGCTGATGCTCTAGGTTCTCTAGAAGTGGGCAAATATGCGGATCTGGTAATGTATCCAACTGCATTCTTTGGTGCAAAACCAAAAATGATATTTAAAGGAGGTTTTATCGCATGGTCGATAATGGGAGACACCAATGCTTCTATACCTACTCCAGAACCAGTTTACTATAGACCAATGTTTGGAGCCTTAGGCAAAGCAGTAAAACGAACATCTTTGACTTTTACATCTAAGGCAGCAGTCAATCTTGGCGTAGGCCAAAAACTTGGATTAGAAAAAACTCTCTATCCAGTGCATAACTGCAGAAATATAGGAAAAAATGATATGGTATGGAATGACAAGACTCCTGAAATCACTATCGATCCAGAAACATATGAAGTTAAACTAGATGGAAAGATAGCAACTGTTGATCCTGCTTCTGAACTATCTCTAGCGCAAAGATACTTTATGGCATAGATAGAAAAAATATCTCATTTTTCTTACTTTTTATTATTAAATATATACTCCTTCTGAAGATTATATCCTATGTCTAGTCCTAATCATGGAGTTTGGAGACCTATAGCTGAAAATGTAGAATTTAATGCCCTGGAATCAAATTCGCAGGCAGTAATGGCAGTTGCAGAAACAGTAAGAACCACTTTGGGACCAAAGGGTTTGGATAAACTCTTGATAGATCAAGCGATGAATAGGCACGTTTCAAATGATGGTGTAACCATTCTTCTCTCTCTAAAGGCAATTCATCCAGTTGCACGGATGATAGTCGAAATAGCAGAAAGGCAAGAGCAATTAGTGGGTGATGGGACCACAACAGCAGTAGTGATGGCATCAGAAATGATAAAAGAAGGAAAGAGGCTTATTAAAGAGCTAGGAGTTCATCCTACAAAAGTAGTTGAAGGAATAGAAAATGGTGTAAAACATGCATGTAAAATTTTAGAAAAAGATGCCAAAACAATATCTCTTGAGGATAAAGAATTGGAACAAATTATAAAAACCTCTTTATCTTCAAAGTTAGATGGTATTAACTTATCAGATTTAGTAATAAAATCAATCAGGACAGTTGGAAACAATTCCATATATAACAATCTATTTGATTTTGATAAATCAATCAAAGTAATTAGAAAAACTAACGTATCTGATACGGTTTTCAATGGGATTGTTCTGGAAAGAAAACGTATGGATCAAGAAATGCCTATGCGAATACTAAAACCCAAAATAATGATAGTAAAACTTGATTTAAAACCGGTAAAAGAATCTTGGTTGAAAGAAAATAATCGTTATGAAGAAATCTTAAATATGGAAAATGATCGACTACTAAAATCTAAAAAAATAGTGAATGAAATTATAGCCACAGGTGCCAATACTCTTCTAATATCTTCTCCTGAAGTAGATGAAGTTATAGAGAATCTTTTAGTTGCTAAGAACATCTTTGCAACTAGAATATCTTCCGAAGAAATAGAGTTTCTATCAAGATATACTAGTGCAAAACCTGTAAGGATGATTGAAGATCTCAAAAATGCTGATATCCTCGGATATGCTGATTCTATATATGAGGATGAAGATACTGGTCTAATCTATATCGAAAATGGTTCTGGCAAAAATATAGTTACAATCATAGTTTCTGGAACCACCAAGGAAACTTCTCTTGAAAGATGGAGGTCTGTAATAGATGGTGTCAATGCGTCTGAGGCTGCCTTGAATAGAGGAATAGTTGCTGGAGGTGGTGCAGCAGAGATACATGTAATTGAAAAGTTAAAGAGTTTACGATTAAAAGGATTAGAACAAGTTGGGCTAGAAGTTGTAGCATCCGCGCTAGAAAGTATTATGCGACAAATCCTTACAAATGCTGGATTCAATGGATTAGAAAAAGTAATGGCAGCTAAAGCATCAAAACCAAATATTGGAGTTGATATCGACACAGGGGATCTAGTGAACATGTTTGAAAAGGGAATTCTTGATCCTCTATTGGTTAAATTAATGGCTCTTGAAGCAGCTGGCGAAATTTCTAAATCAGTTTTAAGAATCGATAGAAACCTAGCTGCTGAAGATCTTAGTCAGCAAAGTTTATCGGAAATAAAGAGATAAGGTGATGTGCTATGCAGATTCGTCATTGTGTTGAAGAAAATAATGTAGGGGAAAATTTGATTATCAAAAATCCTAAAGAAATTAGACATATAATAGCAGAGGAAGGTAAAATAAAACAAATGTCAGGATTTATTGATCCTAAATCACACCTTAATCTTGATTATACTTTGCATCGAGTAACCACATGCATAATAGCAAAAAAATTTGAGATAGGATCGGAATTGCTTTTTACCAGCTCGGGTTTTATTTTTGCAATAGTAACTAAATCTCATTTTGAACATTATGGGTACATAGATTACACAAAAAATCTTACATCTATGATAGATAAAGTCAATGAATTAAGAAACTCAAAATCCATTAATATAAGCAATCTGAAAAAATGTGATGGAGATGAATCAAAAGTAACATGATAACTGTCAATCAAATTTTAGGTAATATCAAAACAGATTCTAATCTTAGGAAAAAATATGATTATATGTTAAAAAATAGTCTTTGCGAAAAAGTAGTAATAACTAGAATGGAAGCGGAAAAATTGAGAATGAGAAAAAGTACAGACAAGAAAACTGATGTCGCATTTATATTTGAACATAACCCTAATTTAAGAAACGATGATGTAATTTTTATGGATGACAACAAAATGATAATCTTGACACTTGAATCAGAATCTGTAGCTATAATCACCTTCAAAAGTTATGAAGATAAAGAAATTATTTTTCCACTCTCTGTTAAGATTGGACATAGTCTTGGTAACTTACATAGACCTATAAAGGTAACAAAAAATCAAGTCATTTTTCCATTGCAAGCTGAAACAGAACTCGAAATGCTAAAAAAGATGTTCTCATCATATGATAAATTCCTTGATATTCAAAGTGGTAACATGATCTTTGAACCAGATGAGGGATCAAATATTCATGAGCACTAAATCTAGTAATACAATCGACACTACTGATGATGATAATAAGAATAGTAATATGAAATACGATGCTTCGGATGAAATTCTCGTACCCGAAGGATCTCTCTTAGAGGAAGTCAGTATGCTTCAGTTAGGAGATTCATTCTTTCCTACTGGAATGTATACAACATCGAGTGGTTTAGAAACATTGTTTTATGATAGAAGAATCAAAACCAAGCAAGAAGTCATAGAGTTCATAACAGTTTGTTTACAGTTTCAAATAGGACCGGCAGATTGTGCAGCTCTTTCAAATGCGTATGATTTTGCTAAGCAAGAAAATATAACTAAAATTATAGAGATAGATAATATTCTATTCGCAATGAA
>DASUZI010000033.1:0-4724 GCA_036376955.1 Nitrososphaeraceae archaeon | reverse complement strand
GTTGTAAAATTATTACCAGATAATATGTAAGATATAGAATAAAGAGAAAGAGAAAGAAAAATTATTGATATTATTATCAATAAAACTTTCAATATATCTATTGTTATAGCAGAATTATATAAGCATAGTGTGCAATTATGAGTATTGTGTATTATCTCAATTATATGACATCTTGCACTCTTTTACTTGGTAAAAGTAAGGAGGTTTTGTTACATCAGACAGATGCAATAAAAATGAGATCAAGAATATGATGTATGAGATGCAAAACTACATTGCAGATAGATGAAAACTAATTAATATCTTCAACTATATATACATATTTTCAAAATCATTGGAAGCCATTCATACAGAGTAATTTAAGTAGAAATAGATGAACCCGGGAAAACTACGGACCCGTCTGGAGTAATACCGATAGCGGTGCGAAAATAAGAGTTTAATCTAAAGATAGTAGTATCATGTATTTAGTTTTCATTATTAGAAACTTATTTTATAATTCTTTAAAACTGTATGCTTTAGAAGTTAAATGAACATAGATAGATTTAGTATTCAAACAACAATAAGTCAAGTGTCATCAACTACTTCGTGTGTTAGATGCTAATTTGTTCTTGGTATTTCCTGAAAGTATCAGCATTAAGCTGCTATAATCTACTTTTATTATTATTTCATGGGCAGCCAGCATCTAACCAGCCATCATTATATCCTACTACATATCGTGGGGAGTTTGGAGGCCCCTGATTAGAATTATAATTTTTTCCCTGAAAACAATCATTTTTTCCCGTGTCATATCCCTGATCATACGCCGCTTGTGAAGTACCGGTAACGGAATGAATTCCCACTATCATAGTCATAACGATAACGATTCCGGATATTAGTAAGGCTCTAATCAATATCTCACCATTTTGTTCAAGTCTCCTCATATTACTTCGGACATAAGAGTCTTATATATAAAAGAATTTTGTACGTTAAAGATACGATACCAGAATCGTCAGGAGTAGTGCCCTCCATGTAATAAGATTCTCATACTTAGCTTTTTAGTATTTGATAAATTATATAAAATGAATTGGAAAATAAATGAATAAGCTCAATAGGATTTAATATAATTGTAGTTATTTCATTAGGAATTAAGAATTTGAAAATTTATAATAATCTTTAGCTTAATATTGTTGAAGTGAAAATCCTACTTTTTTTATTCACAACAAATATTGTAGTCATGATGTTATCTGTTTTTATAGATTTAGCATTTGCTGAGTCAAATGATGTTGTTGTTATCGGAAAACCAAAGTTTTGTAACTCTGCAAATTTAAGTTATTATTATACATTGGAGGAATTCCCAAAAGAATACAAATATCCATGTGCTACATATATGTAAAAATCTGTAACTTCTCATGTTGGTAAATTCATTTGAAGTTACTCTTACAACAAGTAACTGTTTAGAACATTTTTATGAATGAAATATAACGAGATAATATTTCTGTTCTGTTAGAATTAATATTGATAGCGGTTAAAAATAAGAGTCTCTTATAAGATATAATACTACATAAAATTTAGTTTTTTCTTATCGTTAGGCTTGATTTAAATTATTTTTGAAAGTTCCTAGTTAAATTTTCACATTATAATCCAGAGATTTAATGTCATTTTTGTCTGCAATTTAATCAATAAAAAACAATCAATAAATTAACTTTTCTTGTACCCAAGATTTCAATTTGATTGTACGAGAAATTCATATCCAAATGGTTATCCAGAAATATTACCAAAACTTGTCTTTTTGAAATATCCGCATTCGTAATTATCCGAATAAAGTTCAATTAATTTTTTCTTGATAGAAAGAGCATTATCTTTGTCTCCCATGTCTTCCAAAATTTCTTCTTTATTACACAAAAGTTCTTTATGATTTGAATTTTTCTTTAAATATGAATTTATCAGATCTAATGCATGAGTATATTTGCCTAGTTCTAATCCTAATATTCTTGCCTTATTTGCTATTATGTCCAACTCTCCTGGAAATTGTTTCAATGCGTTATCATACCAAAGGAGTGCTTGTTGATAATGTCCTAAATTTGCTAGGGCTATTCCTTTGTGTTTTATTGAAGAGATAAAGTTAGGTTCCTTTTCTAAAATCTTATCATACAATTGTATAGCTTCAGGATATTTACCTAATTGGATGAGTATTAATGCTTTTGTGTCCATAGCATTGATATAGTTTGGATTAATTGCTAATGATTTTTCTACTAATTCTAATGCTTTAGAAAAGTTGTTAGAGTACCGTCCTAAATCGTATGCTATATTGTTAAAAGTATAAAGATTGTTTGGATTAATTGCTAGTGCCTTATCAAAGTACTCTGCAGCCTCAGAATAATTACCTATAGCAAGTAACATTCCGCCCTTCCCACTTAGAGCATCAACATCGTTTGGATTAATTGCTAGGGCTTTATTAAAGTACTTTATGGCTTCCGAATAGTTACCTTGGTAAGAGAATACATAGCCTTTGTCACTTAGAGCAATAACATAGTTAGGATTTATTGATAGGACCTTGTCATAGTACTTTATTGCTTCCGAATAGTTACCTAAGGTAAATAGTGCATCAGCTTTGTCACTAAGAGCATACATACTTTTAGGATTAACTGCTAAGACCTTGTCATAGTACTTTATGGCTTCCGAATAGTCACCTTGGGTAGATAGTATAAAGCCTTTGGCATTTAGAGCATAGGTATAATTAGGATTAATTTCTAAGGCCTTGTCATAGTGCTTTATGGCTTCCGAATAGTTACCTTGGTCAGAGAATATCTGGCCTTTGTTAGTTAGAGTTTCAGCATGCTTGGGATTTATTGATAGGGCCTTGTCATAGTACTTTAGGGCTTCTGTGAAGTTACCTTGATTATATAATGTATAGCCTTTTGCATAAAGAGCAATAACACTATTTGGTTCAAGATCTAGTGCTTTTCCAATTAATTCAAGTGCTTCTGAATAGTTATACAACCTTGATAATGCTTCTCCTTTCTTAGAAAGTGCCTCTATATTATTTTCATCCATTGCCAGTACTTTTTCATACCATTTTATTGCGGTATGGAAATCTCTAATTGTATCGAAATTATAATCACCTTGTTTAATAAAGTATTGTATAGTCTTGTTGGATAATATCGCATCTTGAATAGCAAATGAATATTTTAGTTCATAATCATAATTATCAAATGAATATTTAAAAAATAAAATTAATAATAGAAATATAAAGAAAATTGAAAAATGATATTTTTTGGATAGCATCCTTATAAAAATTAATTTGGTAGATATTTATTTTTTTGTTGTGTAATAAACAAAGTATGCTATGTAATTTTGTTAATAGAGAATATTTGTCAAATAATATTGTATTTATTCCCTATAATCTTAGTAAAATTGATATGCCAAATTATATCATGAAAAAGCTTTGCAAATAAATCCTAATTTAGCCGATATACTAGAAGTAAAAGAATTATGTGATTTAATAAATTAATGAATGATAATATAAAACAATAAAATATGTTATGCTTGAGCCATTGCTGGATTTGAAAGAAACTATTGTTATTGAGGAAAGGTACTAATACTAAGATTACGTATTAAATTACCAACAGCTCAAATGTGAGTACTGATTTATTCATATCATTTTTGAACAATTACAATATAATTGAAATTGGTAGGTACATTTGCTAACAGAGCATTACTAAATTAGAGTAGTTAATGTTTATTATTATTTTTATTTGTAACTTAATAAATCCAATTCTGAAGATATTATAATACTAAATACTAATAAATTTAAGTTTACTTTTTAGTTAATCATTAGAAATAAAAATTTTATCTTGATAATCAATCGCTATCACTAGTGGTATCTTGAATATTCAGTTCTGGTATAATAGAAGCTCTTAGTTTGGAGAATATAAATGGTCATATAATAATTAGAAATCAATAATCTTGCTATATCTTTTCATAATAGATCCTGATAATAAATATCATTAGTCGGGTTAAGCTTCAAACAGTAGGATTCACCTAAATATTAGGCAAGCGGGTCGAGAGTAGTGCCCTCCATAATAGGGTTCTACTATATAGTATTTAGCTTTTATTATTAAAAAACTTATCTTGTGAATATCGAAGTTTATGAATGTATTAGACATTTAATCAAGAGAGTAATATCTATAGCCACGCAAAAATAAGAATCTATTATAATTATACTACTCTCTTATATTTCGCTATTTAATACTTTATTTGTTTGAAATGAATAAAGAATATAACAATAATCTATGATTGACCTTTAATCTCTTAAAAAAATAATATAAATATTGATCAGTTACAATAATTCAAAATTTCACATTGTATACTAGGTTAAAATTAGAACCTAGTGGCTCTAATGTTGATATTAGTGTTGTTAGTATTTACGTGAATTTTCTCGATTAATTGATTGTATGAAATTGGTGTTTGTTTTTGCACAAGCCTTTAGATTATCGCGTGTTTGTTCAAGTGCTGTATTGTAGATTCTAATATTTGATAGTAGAGCATTATTTACTAGATTTGCAGTATTTAACAGGTAACTTGTAAAGTTATTTACAGCTGCTGAGTGATTTTCTGCAATTTTTTGTGGATTATACAAGTCCCATACACCACTATTTCTATCTACTTGTGATTGAAATGAACCTATTACTTGTTTTTCTGCTTCGATAAAGTCAGAAGCAATATCTTTTATAGTTTTAATAGTTTGT
>DASUZI010000032.1:0-8890 GCA_036376955.1 Nitrososphaeraceae archaeon | reverse complement strand
TTTTTTATTATAGAAATTTAAATTAATGATTAAGTTTCATTTGATTAAAATATTTAATAGTTTCGTCTTTTCTATGCTCAAATAGTTGTCTTAATATTTTAATAACATATATTGACATAACTTTCCCAAAAACTCCATATGGTAATACAAGTTCTACTTCATCAATAATTTCTGTTTTATTATTACTGATTCTACTAAATTTGTGTACATGTTTCCATTTGATAAAAGGTCCTTCCAACATTTCATCTATATATTCATATTGCTGAAAAAAAGTTATTTTTGAACGCCATGTTCTCTTTATAGCCATTATTTTAGCTGAAATAACGATTTCTTGGCCAAGAATAATTTTTTGATTTGTAGTATAAATTATTTTCAAATTTAACTTTTTTGGGGTAATAATTTCTAAATGCCTAATATCAGTATAAAATTCCCATACTTTTTCAATATCTTCATTTATTATGAATTTATTTATGTATTTAATCAAGTAAAAAATATTAGATACGATCTAATTCAAATGTTGTCCTAGATTTTAATAAATCCTTGAAATTTAATTTATATTGTAATAGCTTTATATTGAATTGTCGAAAATTTATTTTTATATTTGTCTAATAAGAATATTTTGGTTATTCAAAATATAGAATGTGAAAGTTTAGGTAGTCTTGCTAATCTATTTGAACTAGATGGATTTAATTTAACAATATTAAATTCTCAGAGTAATCTCATTCCTACTGATCTCATCTCTTATTCAGGCATTATCATCTTGGGTGGACCTATGTCGGTTTATGATAATTATGTCTTTTTAAAAAACGAACAAAAATTAATTAAAAAAGCAGTAGACATGAAGATACCCACATTGGGAATATGTCTGGGTTCCCAATTGATTGCCCAAGCAATGGGTGGAAAGGTTTACCCAGGAAACTTAAAAGAGATAGGTTGGCACGATATTGAGATTACTGAAAATGGGAGTAGAGATATATTCAATGGAATTGCAACTTTGAAAAATAAAGTTTTTCAATGGCATGGAGACACGTTTGACCTTCCCAAGTCTGCAATTATTTTAGCTAAATCCGATTCATATGTACAAGCTTTTCGTATAAAGACTGCAATAGGAATACAATTTCATATTGAAGTAGATGAATCTATGATCGAAGAATGGCTAAAAATTTACTCAAAAGAAGTATCAGATTTGAATTTAGACAAGTCTGAAATTATATCTCCACAAAAAATCCAAGTTTTAAATCTTCTAATGACATGTAAGCTAGTATATAATAATTTTAAGAAAATGATCAATCATTATGATCACAAATATAATCACCAAGCAAGAATGTTGAATCAATAACTTTTATTTTTCATTGTATTTCTTTTAATATCA
This sequence comes from Nitrososphaeraceae archaeon, assembly GCA_036376955.1. GTDB lineage: Archaea > Thermoproteota > Nitrososphaeria > Nitrososphaerales > Nitrososphaeraceae > TH1177. Next base: position 7,518 of record DASUZI010000032.1, on the reverse strand, counting down.
GATATCTAATATCAAGGGTTATTTTTCATGATATTGACCAATTTCTCAATATCTACCAATTTATCAATTTTCTTGATGTTTTCTAAATGGAGATGATGTTCTAAGCCTTCTGTACCTTTGTTAGCAGTTTATTCATCAACTCCAATTAATTTTACAAGTCAGCTAAAAATCCATGGAGATATCTTATTCCAATAGTTATGGAGATCAGTTAATTTGACTCTATATTTAGTAAATAAGCAGTTCTTCTTCATCAACCTTGTACCGTCTTAGTTACACTAGAGAACTTATTCATATACTGTAATATACAGTGTAACTTATCCCTGCTCTGTATTAATTCACATATTACTCAAGTTAACTTCTTTGAGATTCAAATATAGTATTTAAAAAAAAGGAAAGAAAGAAAATCTAGTTCTGTGTTTGATTTGTTGTCGGAGCTAATGGTCTGCTCTTTAAAGTAACTTGTTTATCTATAATCTCCCCGTCTCGGTATACGGATAATGTCGCATTCTCATTTACTGCTTTGTTCAATTCTAAATATGATATCAAATCTTCCATCTTGAGTATTTGTTTACCATCTACTGCTGTTACAATGTCTCCTCCTCTCTTTTCACCGTATTGATCGATATTACTGCCATTCAATCCTGCTAGATCTGCAGGGCTACTTCTAACTATATTCTCTATAATAACACCTTTTAGCGTCCTATCTACTTTTTCCCTCTTGGCAAGATCTGCAGTTAATGTATTTCCAGTTACACCGAGCCATGGATGAGTATAATTTTTCTCTTCCATCAATACAGGGATTATCCTTAATACAGTATTAGATGGAACAGCCAAACCTATTCCACCAGGAAAAATACCTGCGGTATTAACGCCTATAACTTCTCCTTTCATATTTAATAGTGGACCACCAGAATTACCAGGATTGATTAATGCATCGGTTTGAATAGCATTGGGTATTGAAAAACCTCTTTCGTCTATAGATAAGAGCCTACCTATCTGACTAACAATTCCTGTTGTCATTGAACTATCTAATCCAAATGGGTTACCTATAGCTACTACCTGATCACCAACCCGAAGTGCAGAGGAATTTCCAACTACTAATGGTTTAGGTAAGCCTGTTGTATTTTCATTAATCTTGATAACTGCTAAATCACTGAAAGGATCTGTTCCAGTTATATTTGCTGTATATCTATCTCCATTAATAAAAGTTATATCAACGACTTTAGCATTTTCTACAACATGGTTATTAGTAACAATGTATCCTTTATCATTATAAATAAATCCAGAACCTAATGAAGTACTATTCTCCTTATCCGGCCCGTATGGGTTAGCAGGAGGCATTGTTTTTGTTACTTGAACTATTGAATTTTCAACCAATTCAAAGAGATCATTTAAGGATAAACTCTTGTTGTTGCTGCTGTTGTTAGATGCTTCATCCAAAATTTGAGCATTGGCTATTCCAAAAAACGTACCACTGGCTAAAAAAATTAGCATTAAAACAATAGTACCATTATTCCTATTGATTATTACTTTTGACATCTGAAACATTAAAGTATTTTTGTTATTTCTATATGTTTCTTTTAAGATAAGATTGATAATACTAGGTTATGGTAATTTTGATATTTTTGTTTGGTTATGAGAGCTGATTATTATCCCTTCTATTAGTTTAGATCTTTATTATTCGTAAAATTGTAAGGATAAAGCGCAAGTATCGCATATTTTCCCTTTATTTGCTATTATTAGTTATACTTATTAGTTATATTTGTAAAGTATGTTTGTGAATATGTATAGTAAGAATTTTAAATTCTTAGACTATTCAGGTTTAAATTTATCACTATTTATTTTAATTGTTTCCACGTTAGGGTCTATTATGCAAATTTCTGGAGCAAGTTGGGATATAACTTCTCATCTCTTAAATCAGCCAGACTCGTTTTTTACTCCATCTCATGCTATGCTTTATACTGGAATAGGATTAATAGCTATCTCTGCTGGAGTCAGTTCTTATTTATTAAGAAGAAAAGAAATTAGACAATACAACTCTATTTCTCTTTCTTTTAAATTATTGATAATAGGTTCATTTTTGTCATTGATTGCAGGCCCACTGGATTATTTATGGCATCAAAGTTTTGGACTCGATGGTCTTCTAAGTCCAACTCATATGACATTGGCTACTGGAATGCTAATTAACTCCGTTGCAGTCTTCATAGGGTTATATGGTGTAATGAATAATATTTCTCATTGGAAATATTTAGCTAAAATTTTTCTTATCCCATGTCTCTCTTCATTATGGTTTACTTCTATATGGTACGTCTTTATACTAGTTTTACCATTTTCTGAATCCGATTTTTTTAATTTTAATTTAGATACATATAGTGCAACTTTGATAGCAAGTATTTTTCTTCCCCTCATCAATTCTATTATGTTTCTGTGTTCTTCGAAAGTATTCAATAATATTTTTGGTTATACATCTATAATAATTTCTTTATTAGTATTAGTAAATACTTTTTCGACTATTCTTCCGACTGGAAATCTACTCTCTTCTCTTATTCCTTGGTACTTTGTTAGTATTTTAGCAGCATCCCTTCTTGCAGATATATTATTAAACTCAAACTTTATTAGAACTAATAGTAAACAATTTAAAAATAATCAATTAATAGCAAGTTCTATAATTGGATCAATTTTCTATTTTTTTAATTATCCTATGATCATATGGACATACGGAACGTTTCTCAATACTAATTTAGGATCTTTAAATGCCGTAGTACCTACATTTTTAAATACTATTGTAACCGTGACTTTGATTACTGTACCAGTTGGTGCACTTATGGGATTAATTGGATACCTTATATTCTCAAAGATAGAAAATTCTTTATATGTTTTAATAAAAGGAAAGAATCCCACTGTTATGAAATCAGATCTAGATCAGTAATAATAAGTATAAATATAAATCTATTTTTTTAATATACTTAATTAGTCACAATTAAAGCAGTAGCACATCATTTTTAATGTATCAGTCAATTTTGTTGTATTAATACAATATTTCTATTTTTAAGGTTTATCGACATTGGTACTAAACTTTTAGATTTTTTCAGATTCATTCTGTTGTTAGATATTCTAATAAATAAAAGTATTTCATCATTTAAAATTATTGTTTGGCTATGTCTTCAGACAAAGTACTAATAACATCACCGTATGTCATCGCAAAGATTTATTTATATATTCTATATAGTTCCAAGATTATATATAGAATAGTTTTTTCTTCCTCAAGGTGCTAATGTATTGTACAGATATGAAGAACGATTACAGAATTGACCATATTACGATTCCTATTGGACTTAAAGATGTCTTGAATAAAGCAGGATTTACAATTGAATCTATACTTGACAATGATCCATCCAAGATAGCTCAAGATTTAGGAATTGACGAATATGTGGGAAAAATAATATTTGATGAAACAAAAAGAAAATTTGAAAATCTTAGAAACGTTTTTTGAGCAGTATCTTAATTTTTGAACTGTAAAAATAATTAAATTTTTCAAAAATTGAGTAATCACTGTATTCTATTTATTGTTTATTCAATTGATTGATGCAATTGAGTAGATTCAATTGCAGAATAACTATTATAAAGTTTATTCAAATACCTCATGTAAATAACTAAATAAATAAATTCAAAAATATAAACAACAATATACAGAGAGAAATAATCTTCGAATTGGTTCCTTATTTGGCTGTTAATTCATTTTCTTAAATCACTTTTATTTCATGTCTACTCCTAATATTCCAGCATCTCCCCAATTTTCTTTAGAAACTTCATAAATTAAAATTCTCATATTTTCCTCTTTTGAATTTAAAATGCGAGCTGTTTCCTTTGTCAAGACCCTTACTAATTCTCTTTTTTGTTCAAGAGTTCTACCTTCGCTCATTGTTATTTGAATTACGGGCATGTTACTAGTGATAAAAACCTTATAAATCAATTTTATGAATGTTTTTATATTTTTGAATCAGAATAAAACAAGATTGAGATAGAAAATACTTTCATAACAGTTTTATTATAACATCAACTTTTAATATTGAATTGAAAAAAATTAATGTTATAGAATTTACTTCTATTTTTATTATAGCCATTTTTGTCATTTCATTTTCTATGGTTGACCAGTTATCACAAGTTTTTGCTCATAGTTTTACTTCTGATGATTCATCTTATTTTCTAGGTTTAGATAAACGAACTAAAGTAGAATTGGAACTCGCTGAGAAAAACTATCCTCTAAACATTACTCTATCTATGGACCATTCCGATAATGCTGCAAGACTAGTGTATGATATTTATTATGCTGATGACGACATAGTGGAAGACAAGGATTTTATCAAAAGATACAACAAGGAAATTTCTTCTTCTAATTCAACAACCTATGCACTAGTTGTCGCGGATCTGTTAGACGAAGTATTAAGGGGGTATGCTGACGCATTAGTAATCGACACAGATCTCACAAATATGTCTAATTTAGTCCTCTTAGATGAATTGAAAAACATAACAAAACAACCTCAATTGACTAGTATCTCTTCAAATAATTCTGATAATGAGGGATCGGTGGCAGAGCATTCCAAACTCCTCTCAACAAATAATTCAATATTTAATTATGCGGATTATGAAACAGCAAAGGCATTGTTAGTTGAGATCAAAAATATATTTGAAAATCATCTAAAATCATCATCCAATAATGCTACCAGCCAATCTATAATTTCCATTTCAAAACTAGAAAAGGATCTTGAGAAACTAACCAATATAATTCATCATAACAATGGTTCACCGGCAGAAGTGATGGAATTGGTTCATTTACAAATACATCCATCTTTGCAGAAAGGATTCGGATTACAAACGAAAATGAACATGAATGGACAAATGAACATGAATGGACAAATGAACATGAATGATGATAAAAATTAAATATATTTTAAGAATATAGTCATTATATCGAAATTAATATATAATTTTTTGTTTCCTTGCAAATAATAATTATAATTAATTTGATAATTATCAAAAACTAAATACAAAAAGTTTTTTTAGCTTTTTAGCAATTATTTTGATATTAAGGAAGATTTATCTTTAGACAATTTTTATCATATTAATTACTATTGATAAGACAATCATGGATAGTTTTTTTATTTGCATTTATTTTATCATTTGAATCAATTCTAATTGAATACCTCACACTATTATTAGGGATTTCTCCATTAGCTATATCTGCATTTAGTATAGCTATATCCGGTACTCTGCTATTATTAATCTTAAAGTTTGTCTATAAGAGACAAATACCTCTATTTTGTTCATTTAAAGATTTTGTTCCTGCTTCTATTTTTCTCTCTGTCGGGGTATTTACATGGTACGATGCAGTAAGTAGAGTTGGCGCTTCCAAAGAAAGTCTACTGGCAGGACCAATCGAAATTATAGTCGTTTTATTTTTAGCACGAATCTTCCTTCATGAAAAATTAAATAGAAAACAATTGTCTGGAGTTGGTATAGCATTACTAGGATTTATAATTGTACTATTAAGTGACCATAATATTAGTAATAATGGGATTATAAATGTTACCATAATTGAAGTTGAAACACTACTAAATTTTTCTATTACATTTGGGGATATTGAGGCAATTATTTCAGCAATATCTTTTGCATTAGCAGTATTTTTTTTAGCTAAATTATCAAAGAAATATTCACCATTAGAAATTTCAGGAATGTGTCTGTTATTATCTGGATTAATTTTAATTATTGTAATGCTTATTTTTACACCTGAAATGTCAGTCAATTTGTTTATGTCATATTGGTATATATTTATAATATTTTCTCTGTTACCATTATTTGGTACTATATGTTATGTAGAAGGGATAAAAAGAATAGGAGCTTCCTTAACAGCTACAATTGCATCTTCTAGAATTATTTTAACATTGATTATTCAAATATTACTAACTCATATAGGAATCAGAAATACCCTACCTGATAATGTATTGTTAGCATTAATAGGAGGTATACTAGGTATCACTGGAATCATTATCATACATATGCATTTTTATTTTTCAAAACATACTAATTAAATTTAACTATAGTTATTTCGTAACTTGAAAAGTACCATTCACCAATTTTTAATATATTAAAAAAACATATGAAAATAGAACTGCTTTATTAATTCAAACTATTACTAATCCTTTATTGACAAAAATATAGGAGAAAGTAAGAAGGGATATATTAGAATTTTTCCATATAAATAGTAAAAGAGTATCGTGAGTACAATAAAATGATATATTGAATCTAACAGCATTTTTATTATTCTATTTTTGTGACCTAACACAATCAAGCTCTATCTTTTAAATTTCATTGTAGTAATATTAACTAATTAATAGTAGGAAATATATTTATAACAATCTTACTAAATAAATAACATTTTTATTTTTAACCATAGATTATTATCGAAGAATTTTTTAGTTAAAAATTATGTAAAATAGACCATATAGTTTATATCCTTTAAAAAATAAATTATAATATACTGAAATCTTGTATTTTATGTGGTAAAATTATAAAAAAAGATAAAATCTTTACCTATAACAAGTTGGTAAATAATTTAAATTATGAACTTATTTTTGACAAAGAAGACTGTTTTCTTTTTTTCAAGAGATTAGCTAGTGTTTATGGGGAAGCTTTTGAAAATGAAGCTCTATATTCTGTCGAGAAATGTCTATTAATTAAATAACCAATCGAACCTAGTAAGTTGCGAATACTTTAAAGCGGAGAAAATCTTACTAGTATACATCTCGAATATTGAACAATCAAAATGAAAATACACCTACACATGCAAAAAATGACGAAGAAGCAGAATCAAATGTTATGTTAACATGCTCTTTATGTGGGAAAAAGTTATTTTCTAATGAATCCAGTGACATTCTAATTGAAGAGATCGCTGGATCACAATACCATTTTGATAATCCTCAATGTCTTGTTATGTTTAAGAGATTAAATCATGCATATGGTAAAAATCTCAAAAACTTTATGGGCACTACTCAATTTATTTCTGATCCATTTTGGGATAAAACAATCCCTACAGAGAAAGAAATTCATGAAATTAATCAAGAATCATACAAGCCTGATATCAGGGTAATTGATAACCATGAAGAGGCTTTAAAAACAAGTAACCAATTAGTCCAAACTGCAAAAAATGAGATATTGTTATTATTTTCGTCTGCAAATGCTCTCCATAGACGATTTATAAAAGCAGACGGTTTGGATCTTGTTAAACAATTACTTCAAATTCATAAGGAAATTAGAATTAGAATTCTCTCACCGTTTGATGAAAAAATAAGTGATTTAGTAAATGAGTTGAAGAGATCATTGAATATAGAGGTAAAGTATTTAGCAGAACCACTTCAACTTAAAGTAACAATTCTCGTAGTAGATAGGAGTTACTCGATGGCGGTGGAATTAGTAAATGACGAAGTTGACAACTCTATAGATGCAATGGGATTGTCCACT
>DASUZI010000031.1:0-3981 GCA_036376955.1 Nitrososphaeraceae archaeon | reverse complement strand
ATGATACAACTAGATGATAGAATACCAAATGATATAGCTATTGATTCAACCTCCCACAAGTTATATGCTTCTATAAAATATTCTAATAATCTTTGGGTTATGGGGCCGGAATCATATGCCATTAGTGTCCCAGTGTTAACTTCAAAACCTCCAGTCTTGTTTGTAGATAACATAATAGTACATGGTGAAGATGTTCAAATACTGAATCCTGTTATGACTAATAAAACTTCTGCAGTTGCTAATACTGATGTTTCTAATATAGAAAATAATCTGTTTACTTCACCATATTTAACATCTGTTGCTATTTTAGACAGTGAAACTAAAAACCTAACAATGCAAGTAATATCACCAGATGGAGGAAACTTACAAATAAAGATACCAAAATCAATATTAAATTTTCTTACTGAAGAAGAAGAAGAAGAAAAAAGAAATGGAACAGACACTAAACTTACAGTTTTGGTAGGTGGAATCAAAACTGAATTCAAAGAAATAACGCCATTATCAAAAACAGCAATGGTTAATGAAAAAGGGCAAGTACAACAACAACAAGATATTTCAAAAGAAATCTCAGTATTTATTCCAAAAGGAGATAAAAAAATAGAAATAATAGGAAAAGATCGTACCTACTCTTAATTTGTTATACCATAATAATTAAACAATTTAAGTTAATCGAATTAGTTTATTTTAGATAAATTACTAAAATTACCTTAGATGAATAACAAAAAAAGAATGGTTAATTTACTATTACTTTACCAGTCATAAATGGATGTAGAGTACAATAGTAGTCAAATTCTCCTGCTGTCTCAAATGTATTTTCCCATATAACGCTTGGAGCAATTATACTTGAATCAAATGATCCTCCCTTATCAGTTACTGTATGAATAGTAGCATCATCATTTGTCCATGTTACAGTGGTTCCTACAGATACAGAGATTTCACGTGGGACATAAAATTGACTGGCTGATGGATTAGAAGATCCTGGAACAATAGATACTGTTTCTTGTGCTAATACATAATATTTTCCCTGCTCTGGTATTGAGATTTAAGTAAATAAGGTCCAGATTATTACAACTAAGAAGACATTTATCATATGATTTTGATACATAAAGAAGATTATATCATAAAAAGTTTCTTATAATATTAAATCATACAGGTTACATCTGACTATAAAGAAAAATTAATGAGATAAAAACAATATCCCTTTTACGAATCAAAAAATATGTTACTTCATTCCTCTCTATTTTTATTACCATCTTATTATTATTTTTTTGTTTATATGTGAATTTCTCATATTCCACTTTATAAATAAAACTTTTTCAATTTTAATTAAAAATTAATTAAAATGTTATAGTTCCCTGTATAATCAAAAAATGGGTTGAAATCTTTATATTTAAATTATTCCTATAAACTCTAATGAAGGTTCTTTTTCATAAATTCATATTTATAATTTTTATTTCTTTCACAATTGCATTATTTTATAATATTCAATTTTTAACTCTTATTTCAGTATTTTCACAAGGCGATGATAAAAAAGGTTTTGGAATACAAGAAAGAGAACGTGCTAGAATACATGATGGGAATGATTCTCAAATTGCTAATGATGATAAATCTGGAATACAAGAAAGAGAACGTGCTAGAATACATGATGGGAATGATTCGCAATTTTTTAACAATGATTTAACTAGTATAATTCTAATTGTAACGATAATTGTCATTATTGGTGTGGGTTCATATGCTTTGTACAAAATTTATGTAATCAGAAGAAAATCAAAACAATCTAAACTAAAATGATAATAATGATGATGATAATGGATGGTTTAGATGATAAAAAAAAATTATTTATTTCTAATAATAACATACTCCTGATACTGTTATCAATTTTATTTTTGTTATTTATCCCATTTTGTTATGCTGATAATAATATTGATGATAATAATAATAGAAGGTTATTGCATAACAATGCAGAATTATTAGGATGGATTTCTATTAGTTGTGGATTAATTGCTAATGTTCCATTCATTTTATATGTACGTGTAAAGAAACTATCCGTTAAAAGATTAGGTGGAGGAGATAGTTTAACTCGAAATCTTGCTCTAGAACATAGACCAATAATTAATTTTCATACTGCTTTGAATTTAATAGGATTTTTTACAGGAATATTTCATGGAATTTTGTTAGTACGTGGAATAGATTTTATTTCTATATCTTTAGCAATTGTTATAACAACACTTACTGTTAGTGGTATTTTAATAAGATTTACAAAATTAAGAATTGTCAATCAATTAAATAAAATAATACATACACATATTATTTTATCGACTTTGCTTGTAATTTTGGTAATCCTCCATGTATCATCTTCTTAATAGTAAGATTATCAATGCTTTAAAAGAAGAGCATCTTTTATACTTTATATTTATAACTACTTTTTGTTATCTATCTTCAAGGTGTAAACATGGCTTTGTACTTATCCTAATTTTGAGTTGTATAAAAGTCCTATTTTGTAATCGAGTAACATGATTATAATTAGAAATTTTAAAATTACAATACTTGTGTTTACTAATTTTTATCTTGATACCATCATTTATTGAGTTAAATCCTATATTACAAGCATTATTTGCTACATCTTTTACATGGTTTGTCACAGCTGTGGGAGCATCTTTGGTATTTCTGCTAAAAAGCATGAATAGAAAATTTTTTGATGGCATGTTAGGATTTGCTGCAGGAGTTATGCTTGCTGCAAGCTATTGGTCTCTACTTTCACCAGCATTAGAACTCACCTCAAAGGATGAATTTATGCCTTGGTTACCAGTTGCAATTGGTTTTTTATTAGGAGGAATCACTATTAGAATAATAGATAAAATAATACCACATATACATCCAAATTTACCACCAGTATCCACTGAAGGTCCGAAAACAAAGTTAAAAACAAGTAATCTTTTAGTTCTTGCTATAACTATACATAATATTCCGGAAGGATTAGCTATTGGTGTTGCATTTGGTGCTGCCTCATTGGGTTTACCTGAAGCAACTTTAGGAGCTGCAATTTCTCTTGCGATTGGTATCGGTTTACAAAATTTTCCTGAAGGATTCGCTGTTTCTATGCCATTAAAACAACAAGGATATTCATCTCGAAAAAGTTTTTTTTATGGACAGTTATCAGCATCAGTTGAACCACTTGCAGGTGTTGCCGGAGCATTTTTTGTGTTCATAGCACAACCATTACTACCATATGTCTTGAGTTTTGCGGCAGGTGCTATGATATTTGTTGTTGCTGAAGAAGTAATTCCAGAATCTCATAGACGAGGTAATGTAGATTTGGCAACTCTTTTTCTATTATTTGGTTTTGTATTAATGATGATTCTTGATGTATCATTAAGCTAAATATTATTTGGTGATTTATACAATAAGATGATTGAAATCCTGAATTTGTAATTAGTAAACCCAAATAATTGAAAATAATTCAATATATTATGAATATCTCTTTTAAAATAAGTTTCTAATAATAAAATCTAAATAAAAGCTAATACTATCTCTACAATAGTAGACTCTTATTTTAGAACCGCTATCGGTGTGTTACTCCAGACAGGGCCCGTAGTTTTCTTGGGTTCATCTATTTCTACATAATTTTCTCTGTATGAATGGCTTCCAATGATTTTGAAAAATATGTGTATTTAGTTGAAGATATCAATTAGTTTTCATCTATCTGCAATGTAGTTTGCATCTCATACATCATATTCTTGATCTCATTTTTATTGCGTCTGTCTGGTGTAACAACACCTCCTTACTTTTACCAAGTAAAAGAGTGCAAGAGATGTCATATATTGGGATAATACACAATAATCATAATTGCACACTATGCTTATATAATTCTGCTATAACAATAGATATATTGAAAGTTTTATTGATAATAATATCAATAATTTTTCTTTCTCTTTCTCTTTATTCTATATCTTACATATTATCTGGTAATAATTTTACAAC
>DASUZI010000030.1:0-4392 GCA_036376955.1 Nitrososphaeraceae archaeon | reverse complement strand
AATAAATTAAAAACAAAAAATGATAACTGTCAAATCATTTATCTTTCTTTCATTAAATTAAGAACAGAGTTTTGAAAGCCCCATCTTAAAATATTCTTATATATATGATATTATAATTATTTCAAAGGATCAGAAATTTGATTTATTAAAATTAATATTTTGTGTTTTTATATTATTATTAATGCTAAAGACGATAACAGAAAAATTATATGTATTATTGTAATACAATTGAGCATTTTTACTTAATATAAGAACAAACCATCCTAAAAAAAGAGTAGATAAATCTATATCACTCCTTAAAAAATGATTATTACGATTTCAGGAAATTAATAATAGAAAGTATATATTGAAATTGATCGGACAATTTTTAATAAATGAATATAATTTAGGTTTAAAGATTCAAATTATTATTTAAATCAATCTTAAAACTGTATTTGCCATTTAATGTTTAGTTAGAACGTTACTGCATCGTCTTAATATTACATGCATTCATATTCATATTGACCTTTAACAATAAAAAGTTATTACATATCATTAATTCCAAAGGTTTGAAAACATATTGTACATTTAAATTTCTCTTTACCAGGATTATTAGAAATAATTTCTAATTGACTTTTAGTTCTACATCTCGGGCATTTTCCATAGACAGTTTTTCGGGCTATACAAATTTTTTTTATTTAGCTATATATATATCATAAGTAAAAATAAAATATAAAGTCATATTACAATAATATTATAAATTTTTTAAAAGATAATATTTTAATTTATTCTTGTTAATAGAATAAATATATAGGATATACTAGATTGTTTTTAGTTTCTTTGCAATAGTCAAATATTTTGTTGCTTCAGAATTCATTCCTAGCTTCTCGAGAGCCTTACCTTTTCCATAATAGGCATCTACATAATCAGGATTTATTCTTATAACTTGATCGTAACATTTTATTGCTTCCTCATATCTTTGTAGACAGTCAAGTGAATAACCTTTACCGTAATATGCAGTTATATATTCACTATTTCTATAAATTACCTCATCATAATATATAATTGCATCTTGATGCTTATCAAGACTTCCAAGTGCAACTGCCTTATTATAATAAGCGTCAAGAAAATCAGGATTGATTCTTAGGACATGATCATAACACTCGATTGCTTCCTCAAATTGTGAAACATTTGCTAATGTAATTCCTTTATTGTAATATGTCTTGGCAACCGCAGAGTCTATGTTAATTGCTGAATTATAATAATAAAGTGCATCATCATACCGGCCCAAACCCGCAAGTGCAACTCCTTTATTGTTTAAAGCATTAATATCGTATGGTTTTATATTTAGTGCCAGATCATAGTAGTATATCGCATCTTCATATTTGCCTAGACTTGCAAGTGCCACCCCTTTATTGGTCAAAGCATTAAAGTCGTCAGGTTTTATGTTTAGTGCCAAGTCATAATAGTATACCGCATCTTTAGCATTATTATTATTTGCTAATGCAACACCTTTATTGTTTAAGGCACGTATATCATCAGGGTTAATTTTCAAAACTTTTTCGTAGGATTCTGCAGCTTGTTCATAAAGACCAATTTTATTCAAAGAATATCCTTTTTCATTTAAGGCATTAATGTTTAAAGGCTTAATAGTCAAGGCTTCGTCAAAGGATTTTATAGCCTCGTTATATTTTTCTAAATTGATAAGCGCAAGGCCCTTTCTATACCAGGCTTCAAAATAATTTTTATCCAGATTAATGGCATGATCAAAGGATTTTATCGCGTCGTGATATTTCTGAGCTATTTCAAAGAAGAATCCTTTCTCATAATATAATTTAGGATCATCTGGATTGACCATTAACAGTTTGTCTAAAAACTCAAGAGCTTTCTCATATTCTACCAATTCATTAGAGGGTAATTCATTCATTGAATGAGATGGATTGTCTTCTTTTTCTGTAAATAAAGATTCATCTTTCAGAAGGTCGTTGGTGTCCTCACTGTCATTATTATTTAATTTATCTATTGGATCCTTCAATAATAGGAATATAATCTAAATAATCATATTTAAGCAATCCTATATTTTACCGTAAACTTAATATAGATACTTAAAATAGAATTTTGAATGAAAGGTAGAAAAATTAAATGTCTTGAGATCGTTTATGATATTTCTCCAGAAGAATCATTTAAAATTTTATATTAATTTAAGTAATAACTAGTTAAGAGATCGAATATATTTTCATGATTAATTTTAAATTTTTCTGAATTGTGAATACCTATTTTTATTTCTTTTGAATCTTTAATAATTGTTTTTGTATAGTTTTACCTTAGTAATGTCATGCAAGTTAGAATACAAAAAATCAAATTGTTATTATATCCATTATTTTACCTTTAAAACCAAGAATTTTTGTTAAAAATAAAAAAAGAGTCCATAGTAAAGTTAGATTACTTTAAGTGAACAATATATAGAATCTTTATATCATCAAATAAATGGTATTGTAAATTGATACATCAAATATGTTATTTTTATTTTCCTATTAGACAATAATAGGATAAAATCTCGTCTATTAATATGAGAATATTATAGCTTACTTTTTAGTTATTAACAGAGTAAAAAATTAAATTCTTTAAAATGCGTGGGTTACAATTGTGAACTGAATTCTTCAAATAAAAATTATTTAATAAATAGTATATATTTAACAAAAAAGATATAAAATTATGAAAATCGATGCAATCCTTTCTGATTATGATGGAACTCTGTGTCCCACCACATCCTTAACACTAAATAATTCTCTACCAGAAGACCTTCATAATATTCTATGTGATATTTCACAGTCTATTCCTGTTTGCATAGTATCAAGTAAGGACTTTACATTTTTAGAATCATGTTCTACTTTTGCTGTAATAATTTCTTCAATAATGGGAATTGAAACCTTTTTTTTACAAAAAAACAAGAAAGATTTTAACAACAGCTTAGTCAATTACGAAACAATATCCTATCCGATTGACTTAAAGGATAAATCTAAATCTAATTCATTAGCTAGATATCGAATTAAACAAAAAGAAAAACTTATTCAGAATTCATCTATCCTAGAAGATTTATCATCCATTATTTCCCAAAATTTTCAGGATATCAAAATACTAAAAAAATATACTCACAAAGAAAAGTTACTTGCCGGAGTTTCTTTTGACTATAGACATCTCTTAAAATGGGAAAGTTACAAAATAAATATCGAACCTCGAATAGTAGATAAAATTTACGAGTATATAAAAATAAATTTACCTCAAAACAATAAATTGTATATTCAAGAATATCTAACGCATCCTTTTTTAGATATATATTCAATTTATTGCAATAAGGGTGATATCGTAAATGAAATTCGCGCATTATTAGATTTAGATCGTACCAAAAATATTTTGTATTTAGGAGATTCAGAAAATGACAATTCAGCTTTTAGAAATGCAGATCTTTCAATAAATATAAAATCAGATGAAAGATTAAATACAAAATTGGATTCATATTATAGTCTGGAATTTAATCAGTTAAGCTATTTTCTTATCAAGTTACATAAGGAAAATTTTAATTTTACTTCTATGTCGATGTAAACATTGTTTTTAATTAAGTTCTATTAAGAATTAAAATATAGATACTGTATGATGAAATATATAAAAATAAACTGGTCTTAACTTACTAGATTATTATCTCTATCATCATCTTCTTTTTTTGGCATAAATATTTTTTTATTTACTATAATACTATTATCAATTGGTGTAAATAGTTCGAGTTATACACATGTTCTAAATTGAATTCTTTCTTTTACCAACCATAATAATTACCGATAAATTCACTTCTATGTTAAATTCTGCATCATCCTTTCAAACTAATTTTCTAGAAAGGCTAAAATAATATGTGTTATAGAAATAAAAAGTTTAATGCTTTAGTATTCCTTGTACCACCAGCTGGTTTGTGTATTAATATTTTTCATACATCTCTACTAAAGAATGATTAAATTTTCTGTTCCAAACGTGTTTCCTTCCTTTGAAATTTACAATCCAAGTACAGGTTTGGCAATTTGTTCGATACATATCCATAACTAGAGTTCTGATCTTCTATCTAAATGATAGTTTCATCAATTATAAATACAAAAATTCGTGACTTTTATATATGAATCAAAAAGTTGTATCCAGATCCAAACATAAGCATAAGTCACAGTAGAATATTTTATTTTCGTATCCTATCAAGATTACTAACGCTTTGGAGGTAGTTATGAAACTTGCTAAAAAAAGTAAAGACAAAGAGGATATTACCATAAAGATAGATATCTTATTTTCTTATTTCTAATATCCTTAGAAGTAGGTTATATATAGCTATAAATTTTCATTAACTTAAGAGTCAAGATGACAGACTATAAAATA
>DASUZI010000029.1:0-6217 GCA_036376955.1 Nitrososphaeraceae archaeon | reverse complement strand
AACCTACATTCAATAGTCAAGTTTGATTATATTCCAAATCTTATATAGATTAAAAATTATACTGGTATATTACCATGCTTTCTTTTAGGGCCTTCTTCTCTTTTTCTATAAATTGATTTAAGAGCAGAAATTAATCTTCTTCGGGTTTCTTTTGGTTCTATAACATCATCAATATACCCTTTTGACGCTGCGATGTAAGGGTTTGAAAATTTTTTTCTGTATTGTTCTACCAATTCTATTTTTTTTTCGTTAGGTTTGAGGGAAGTAGCAATTTCTGTTTTAAATATTATATTACATGCTCCTTCAGGACCCATAACTGCTATCTCTGCGCTTGGCCAAGCAAAATTATAGTCAGCACCAATATGTTTACTGTTCATTACATCATATGCTCCACCATAAGCTTTTCTAATAATTACAGTGAGCTTGGCCACAGTTGCCTCTGAAAAAGCATAAAGAAGTTTTGCACCATGTCTAATAATCCCTCCCCATTCCTGATTAGTACCTGGTAAAAAACCAGGTACATCTACCAAGGCGATTAAGGGAATATTAAAACAATCACAAAATCTTACAAATCTAGTTGCCTTGTCACAGGAATTGATATCTAAAACTCCGGCTAATACTTCTGGATTATTTGCCACTATGCCTACTGAATTTCCATCGAGCCTTGCAAAACCTATGATTATATTTCTTGCCCAATATTTCTGGACTTCCAAAAAATCATCATTATCTATAAATTTTTTAATAAGTGATTCCATATTATACGGGTCAGTCGGACTTGAGGGAAGAATATAATTTAAATCCTCGTTTTCTCTTTCAGGGCTGTTCTTAGTATCTAGTCGTGGGGGATTTTCCAAGTTATTTGAGGGGATATATGATAAAAGTTTATGTAATATTCTAAAACACCCTTGTTCATCATCTGCTAAAAAATGTGCAACGCCGCTCTTTTCATTATGAATTTGTGCTCCACCTAAATCATCGAAACTAACGTTTTCATTAGTTACCTCTTTAACAACTTCTGGTCCTGTGACAAACATAAATGATGATCTGTTCATAATTATAAAATCTGTTATTGCTGGAGAATAGACAGCTCCACCGGCACATGGACCCATTATAAGAGAGATTTGTGGAACAACACCAGAAGCTTTTACGTTTCTATGAAAAATATCAGCGTAACCTGCAAGACTAGCCACTCCTTCTTGAATCCTAGCTCCACCGGAATCATTTATTCCTATTATTGGAACTCCTTGTTTCAATGCTAAATCCATAATTTTACATACTTTATGTGCAAATGATAAACTTAAAGATCCACCAAATACTGTAAAATCATGAGAAAAAGCATAAGCCAATCTACTATTAATTAAACCATATCCTGTAACAACTCCATCTCCTAAAATCTTTTTACTATCCATACCAAAATCAAAACACTCATGTGTAACAAATGGATCTATTTCCACAAACGATTCTGAATCAAATAAGGAATTCATTCGTTCAAATGCATTCAATTTACCTTTTTGTTTTCGTTGGCTCTGTTTTTCCATTCCTCCACCTAGACTATGTTCTTTTCTATATTTTTCTAGTTCTTCAAAACTCATATTATGATAGAATAAATATAAAATGATAAAAAGTTTAATTTAATGTTCAATCAATAAATTTTATGAATATTATTATTGTTTCAAAAGTACTTCCTAATATTCAAGTGATGTTGTGTTGTTTGATTGTTTGATTGTTTGATTCCAAATTTTAAACCTTTTTTAGATGAGTGATCACAATTATATAGTAGTGGGTAAAGAATTGGAATGAATTTTTAACCCTTTATTTGTAATCTGACAATATTTAAATAAAATAATATAAAAAATTTAATACTGATTAAAGCTAAGAAATACTACTACTAATACTATAATAATACTAATAATAATACTACTAATAATAATACTAATAATAATAACTTTCTCTGATTATATATGTTATCTTTACTTCTATATTATTAGTAAGATTTAGTAATGTTCAAAAGAATGAATTTATTATTAATATTATTTATATTTAGTAACTTTAAAATAATTTTAAATATCTTCTTGCAAGTCTCAAATGTTTTTTTGCTTCTCTTTCAAAAGAAATTTTCTTTTTAGCATTAATGTCAAATTCTCTTTCACGAAAGAGTGATACCTTAGTTCTAACACGCCTTGTAACACATCATAAAATAAACCAGATTGATAATATTTTTATCCTTACTAGTTTTAATGTATTGTGAAATAAAATATTCTCCTAAATCTGTTTTTTGATGATAATCTAGATCCATTGCAAGATGTGCTACATCTTCTACAACATCTGCATATCTCAAAGAATCGTTAAATTCTAGTCTATCATATAAATAAAATCTATTCCCAATAATGAAAATATTCTTTAGATAAAGATCTCCGTGAATGTCACGAATCTTCGATTCTTTTATACGAAGGTTAAATAAATGGTAATTATCTTTTAAAAATGAATTCAATTTAAATTCATAGATCGGATCAATTTTTCCAAGTTTAGAAAGTGTTTCGAAATTCTCATCAATTTTTTTTTTCATAAGTTGTGGAAGAGCAAATTGTGAAATTTTATTATTTGTTGGAGCATTATTATGAAATTTCACAAGAAAACCTACTAATGACTTTATTATTTTTTTATTTATGTTTCCTGATTTAACTAAATTGTCCATCCTAAATCTTTGCGGAATTTCTATCATTTTAACAGCGTATTCTAAAGGTTTTCCTTTTTCCTCCAAGTCAGCAAATCTGATAATTCCATTTTTTTGGATGATTTTTACAACACTTTGATACATATCTCCACACAATGGTCTGTTTAATTTGTATTCCTTTTCACATAATTTTTTTCTCAAAAAAAGTGTGGAAAAATCGAGAATTTTACCAAATTTTACTTCCTTCTTAATTTTATATACGAATGAACCTGTAAGTAATACCCATGAAATATGAGTTTCTAATACTTTAATCTTATATACAGAATGAGAATAAGCAGTACTTTTTTTTAACTGAAGGATGATACTTTGTTGATCAACGCTCATGGTTTGTAATCTGTTTACAACTTCTGCTATAGTCGTCTTCAAAGAATGACTTGTATCTACTATTATATGTTTTTCTTTAATTGGTTCATAAATTTTTCTTATTTTTTGATAAATAGATATATCTGCGTCCGAATAATGGTTTTTTCTATCTGTTAATCTGGAAATCACTAATTCTTCAGGACAAATGCATTCAATAATTTTGTATTGGTCGTTTCTTAAGTTCAGTCTCGTTTTAACATCTTCTCTAGATTTTTGATTATAAAAGGTAGCATCAAGAATACAATTTACTCTAGCATTATGAAGATATTGAGCTATCACTATGAATATTTTATAAATCGTTTTTTTTTCTTGTTCTCCATAAGTCGGTTTGTCAAGGAATTCCTTTCTAATTTTATCGGTGGACAAAACTACAGCATTAATCAAAGGAGCAAGTTCATGAGCTACTGTGGTTTTTCCTACCCCAGGATATCCACAAATTAAGATAATCAATTTAGATGAAATTATTTTATTAGATTTATTATGTTATTCTTCCCAGTACTTACCATATCTGATCATAGCTTTTGAAAGATAATTGTTATCTTTATTTTTTTCATGAAAGTATTTAATTATATCCGTTATTGTTATAATTCCAGATAATGTCTTACCTTTAACTACAGGTAATCGCCTAATTTTATTTTTTACCATTTTAACAGATACATCATATACATAAGTATTTGTCTCAATAGTAATTAATGGCTTTGACATAATTTCAGTTGCTTTAGTCTGTTTGGGATCTTTATTATCTGATATTACTCTTCTCACAATATCTCTTTCAGTTATTATTCCAATAGGATAGTTTTGGTCATCTTGGTTGATAATTATGATTGAACCTACTTTTCTTTCTTTCATTAAATTGGATATCTTAAAAATAGATTCAGAAGAATTAGCCACTACTAACGGAAGAGGGGTCATGATTGTATCAATCAGTATGGTTTCGGCCTCTTTTTCGTTAATGTTTATCAAATTAGTATTAACAATATTATAGATTCTCTATTAAGTATTACTATCTTTTAAATGGTATATGGAGAATGAATTTTGCTTAAATATATGTAACCATTTTGTGACAATAATTATATTACTATAAAATATATTTTAATACTATCTACTTCATAGTATTTGAAAGTGTACACCAATTAATATATCGTTTAACAATTAAATACATTTTATTTAAAATCCTATTTATAAAAAAAAGTTATTTTTATCAAAACATTGGAATTAATACCTAAATATCACTGAAACTTAACTAAGACAAATTGGAAAATTCATCAAAAAATAATACTTATTATGAACATAAGAATAATTCCTCTCCACATAATTCTTCTGAATTAGCTGTTATTGTATGTACCAAAAATTCTGGAAGTACAATTAAGAATCTTTTGTTGAATATAAAACAAAGTTCTTTTAAACCAGATATTATATTAGTTGATGGATTTTCTACTGATGATACAGTTAAAATTTCAAATAATGTTGGAGGAGTTAAGATAATTCAACAATCTTTCAAAAAGTTTCCTGGTAAAGGCATTGCTATGAAAACTGGTTTGATTGAGGCAATAAATGGTAATACTAATTCTAACGACTTGGTTAATACTTACAAAGCTATACTTTTTTTGGATGCTGATATAAAAAATATTACACCAGAGTGGGTGGATGATTTGGCAAAGCCTATACTGGAAGGCGGAGGATTTGATATGACAAGGGGATTCTATCAAAGACATCCAAGGGATGCTGCTGTGACAAAACTTATTGCAAAACCTATGTTACGGATTTTCTTTCCTGAACTATCTCACATTGAACAACCACTAAGCGGAGAGGTTTGCTCCAATATTTCACTGTGGAAAAAAATGTTAAAGAATGGTCCTCCTGATGGATGGGGAATAGACGTTTGGTTTCTAATCGAAGCAGTAGTTTCTGGTTCTAGAATTAAAGAAGTTTATCTTGGAAATAAAGATCATTCTTCTTTTGATGACTATAAAGATGATGTGGGCATATTAAGTAAAATGGCGGAACAGGTTTCATTTACTATAATAAAAGAAGCAATAAAACATAAGAGATTTGAAATCTATAAAGATGTAGAAATATGAAGTAAATCAAAATAGTTATTAAATTAAAACAAAACGAGATAGAAAAAAGTATACATTGATAGATTATAAAGCTTATAACCTCCGAAAATCTGATTGTTATTCATTCTTTTAACAAAAATTTAGAATAATAACCCCCCCCCAAGAATTGTAAAAAAAGAAATTTTAGTATTCTGTTATGATGTTTTAAAAAATTTTTAGGGCATAAAATACAAAAAATACGGCATTCTAATATAGAACAAATGATTATTTATTTGTAACATGAGCTTTCCAAGCGATCTAGATCCATACAATTTCTTAAGAAATTTGTTTGCTGGTGGCGGGACACGTGTAAGACGTGAAGGAAAAGGTTTTGGTAGTGGTGGCTGGAACTTTGATGACATGTTCAGAGAATTTGATGAAATGAGGAAAGAAACAGAAAGAGCATTTTCTGAACAATTTAAGAATATTGAAAATAAAGTACCAAAAGATCTAATTAAAGAATATGAAACACCAGAAGGTGGAAAAGTTAGACAAGTAGGTCCAATAGTATATGGATATTCCATGACTATAGGAGCTGATGGAAAACCCAAAATAAGACAATTTGGTAACGTAAAATCTCCTATTGGTGGAATGGGATCCTTTGAACAACCATCAATTTCTGCAGAAAGGGAACCATTAATCGATATTTCGTCTACAGATAACGAAGTTAAAATTGTAGCTGAGATGCCTGGAATAAGTAAAGATAAGATTAAAGTTAATGTCTATGATAAATATGTTGAAATTAAAAGTGAAGATCCTAATAGGAAATATCACAAAAAAATAGAGATTCCTGAAGATATTGATATAAATAGTGCAAAATCAAATTATAACAACGGAGTTCTAGAAATAAATTTCAAAAAGAAAGAACAACGAAAACCTCAAGGTAGACAAATAAATGTAGAATAATATTTCTGATTCTAACTAATTAACCCTTTTTTATAACCTTATTCTTTTTCTCGATTCCAATAACAAGTATAAGTATTTATTTTTAAAACAAATTTGTTATTCAAAAAATTACAAA
>DASUZI010000028.1:0-4747 GCA_036376955.1 Nitrososphaeraceae archaeon | reverse complement strand
TACAAGAATTGATAAATACAGTATGCGCTATGAATGAAATTACCATCTCAAAAACAGCCACTCAACAAATATGGAAAAATCACGTTTGTCATAGTCTGGACAGATATATGTGTAGTATCTATAAACCGTCTATGATTATTTGTTCAGACTATGGCAATTTATAATAATCAATAAAAAATTGTCCAATTCTTAAATCTTATATTAAGTATTAATATTTAATCCTAATCAACCATAGCCTTCTATTATTGCTTGCAGCGTAAGAATAGTGGGTTATGGCGTTAACTTTTAAGATGAAATTGTTAAAATTTGATTTAATAGAGTCTAATCTAATAGATTGTTAATAGATTCTATCTTTTTACTTTTATCCTGAAAACAATTATCTACGTATATAATGGATTATGCCTAAATGGAAAAAGGATACAAAAGAATTTGAAGTAGGCGTTAATTCTTTTGAGAGGTTACTCTAGTTCCATACCAAAACTATTATAGAAATACTATGCAATCCTAAATCTATAAAATTTATTGTTAATGATAATAATGAAGTCGCTTTAGTTTCTGAAAAACATCAATATCAAATATAGTCATCCAGCCATATTTTGCTCTGAATCCTATAACAACTTAAATCCATCGTTTTCTTTTAAAATACAGAATCATTCCTCCTCCAAGTGCTGCTATCAATCCTAAAGCATAATAATATCCATATTTAGAAGTTAACTCGGGCATAAATTCAAAATTCATTCCATAAATTCCAGTTATCAGCGTCAAGGGTAATACAATAGTTGCAATAACTGTCAATGTTCTAATTGTTTAATTCAAATTGGCACTTAACGAAGAATTATAGGTTTCCCTCAAACTGATTATTCTCTGATGCATATTTTCAACATCGTGTCTTAGGTAGGTGATTCTATCATTTAGTGAATATATCTGACTAATTGAGTCAGGACTAAGTAGAGTGGAAGTAGACTTGGTAGGAATAGACTGTTTATCACTTTTTATCGATAAAGTATCGGAAACAGAAGAATACTTATTATTGTTATTACTTGCAATTTTATTTCTGTGGACAAAATCTTGAACAGCTCTAGACATCATCCCTAACGTACGTTCTATGAAACTAATCTTTTTTCGAAGTAAAAGAATTGTGGATAATTGCAATTTATCACTTTTATAGATGCCACTATTTTCAGCTAAAATATCCTCCTCTGTTTGTTCAATGTCTTTACCTATATTATCAATAATAGGAAAGTAACTTAATATCATTTCCTCTAACGCAAGTCTAAAAATTAGCTCGTTTTTCTTTAATATATTTTTTTTATTATTATCTATGATATCGTAATCCATTGAAAAAGGAGTTGAATTAGGCATGTTTAGTTTTGTTTGTTGTATAATAGTCTTGACGTTTTTCTTTACGTTTTCCTCAAAATGTTGATTATAAACATTTAATGTTATTATCCATCTATGTTCAAGATACATATATAAATCGTCTTCTAAAACCATCATTGATGATATTTTTTCATTATTTTTATTATTATTATTACTATCATCCATTTTCTTTTCCTGATTATCTGCAATTCCATCAATTATAGCAAAAATATATCGAGAATATTCTTCAATTTTGGATGGTTGATTATGATGCAAAATAGCTTCGACTGTTAATGGATGAAGACCAAAAATATCTTGTAATGGAAATATATCTTCAATCTCGTTAGCATGAATCCACAAATATTCTTCGGGTATCTTTTTCATTTCCGTTCTAATGGAGACTGCTTCGGAGATGATATTTACTGGTCTTATTGCTATATTATCTATAATATATGACGATATAGTCAACTAACAGGATTCTAATGAACCTGAATAATAAACCATTCTACTCTTTATTCAAAACAAAGGAAACGTCGTCTCTTAGTTACATACTAAATGAGTATCTTAATTTTAAAATAAGTTTCTAATAATAGAATATATATGCTGAATAATAATAAATTATACCAGATTTTTAGGTTCATTTTTCAATTTAAAAAACAACTATTTCTCACGTGAAATCCTATATGAAAAACTTCCTCAAGTTATAATAAAGAAATTTTGAATTTATTTGTACCAATAAAAATATTCATCAAAATCCGCTATCTATGAATCAGATAGGTGAAGAATGATTTCCTGCAAGGTAAGAAATACCTATCATTCTTCCGGAGAATTATTAATTTATAGTCTAGATAGAAGATTTAAAAGAATCTGATAGTAAAAAAAGAGACGATATTGAAAAGATTGAAAATCTACCTCCTCCTCAGAATAGCCTAAATAATTTATTCTATAAATTTTATGAATTCTTATATCATGACTTGTGAATAAATATTATGATATATCCATGAAATGTTTATCTTTGAAGCAGCCTTTTGCTGACTTGCTAGCTCTAGGAGAAAAAACCATAGAGTTACGAAAATGGAATACGAAATTTAGAGGAGAATTTCTTATTCATGCTTCAAAAAATATTGATGTCGATGCTTGCGAAAGGTTGGATATTGAAACTGATAAGATTTCGACTGGAGCCATAGTAGGTTCTGCATTTTTATACGATGTGAAAGTTTACAGTAATCAAGAAGATTTTAATAGAGATAAACAAAAACATTTTTCTATTATTTCAAAATATTTTGACGGTTACAAATATGGATTTTTAATTAGAAATGCAAAAATGTTTAAAAAACCAATTACCCATCCAGGTAAATTGAGATTCTTTGAGGCCCTCAGCACTACCAACATTGTTTTATAATACCCAAATCCGTTATATATCTAGTTAGAATAAGAGGTATCTATACTATTCAAACATTTATCATTTATGCAGGAATAATTAAAATGAAAGGAGGTGTCCATTTGACAATAAAGCTCAATAAACGGGCATTTGAGCATGCGAAACGACTAATAGAAAAAGGAAGCTATGTGTTTGATGAAAAAGATATGTGGAGTGAGCATAAACCGTCTGCACAAGAAGAGAATGAGTATATTAAAAAGTATAATTTTGATGAATATGGGAAGTGGTATTTGGGAGTAGACACAAATGAAAAAGAAGATACCAAAGGACGATATAACTTCCCCTATAGCGATTTTGCCAAAGTACATCGATGTGGGGTGCTGGCTGCAGAAAACAGGGCGGGACAATATAAGTATAATGATATTGAAACGGCAGCAGCACATTTACATGGCATGATTGATGTATCAAGAAAGGACGTTTAGTTAGTAAGAGTAAGCCTATATAATTTCCGCTATTGATAAAATATATCTTAGTGGTTTATACTTACCTAAACCTTTTACATATATCAATTTCTCAGGTATATCTGTATTAGATTATCCTCTAATCCTATTTTAAATTTAGTATCTTATAACTTATCAAAATATAGAACTTAATATTTTCTAATATATCCTAAATTATTATTAATTATAAACTATAACAACACTTATCATGGATAGATAAAGACATAGAAATTAAAAGAAATTTTATAACCGTGATGATTGATGCTTATGGTCTTACCATGGAAAACAGCTAACTGAGTATATGAAAGATAAAAATATAGGAGTAAATTCAGAGAAATCGTATTTTATCAAGAAATTAGACCAAGACTATTTTGATGAAATAATAGAATAAAAGCCATTTAATTCTTCAGAAAAAATTTAATTATAAAATTTTATTAATTTGAATTAATAATATTTTAAAAAACCTTATTATATAAATAAACTTAATTTTAGTAAATATTGAGTTATTCTACCTTTGATAAATCTTTCCTTCAAAATCTGATTCACCCTATACTCTAAATGCTTGCTTATTCAGGCTATGGCAATACAATTAATCCTTATCTGTTAAATTTTTCTATTGCATCCAATCTTTCTGATAACATAATTAGTTTATCTGATAAATTTGCGATAACATCTTCTTTCATTTTATCTTTTTCTCGTAATACTTGGTTAATATCCTGTAACTCTTCAATCTTGGTTTGTAAATCTGCACCTTGTCTTTCCAATTGTGGAACATTTAGAAAGGTCAAATATGGCTCAATCTTTTTGAATATATCGGCTTTTTCATTATCTTTCTTTCTCCAATATGTAGAGCCAGAATGACCAATAAACCACTCGGAATAATCTGCATATCCGAGGTCAGAAATAGTAGTCTTTACATATCGTCTAAATGAGTGTAAAGTAATTTTTCGCCTAATTTCATTTTCGTCTTCTCTATTTCCCATTCCTATTCTGTCTAAGGTTTTTGCAAAAATTGCTCCTAAAGTAATGTATAAGAACTCTGGTTTTGATTTATCAGTTTGATTTATAGAAAAAATTAGTCCATATGGATTCATTTTGGGTGTTCTATATTCCGTTATACCTCTTCCTGTATCTTTATCTTTATAAGAAATTCTTCTTGTTCTATATTTATAATCTAACCATATTTTTATTTGCCCTTTTACTTCTCTATTCAAAAAAACATATCTGTCAACTTTTGTTTTTGTATATTCGCCTCTTATTATTAGTCTAGCAGGTTCAGAGGTAATATCCAAATCTTTTAAGCGAATAGATAGTGCCTCTGTTGCTCTAAGACCAGTAGATGCCAATAACATGACATATGTTTTTAGTCTTAAATCAGAACAGCCATTTAGAATTTTGATGATATCTTCTTTATCTATTGCTTCTTTGTGTCTGAAGATAGTTTTTGGAAATCTTACTTTTAATTTAAATTTTCTTGGACTAATTTCTATGTCATTATATTCAAGGA
>DASUZI010000027.1:0-3751 GCA_036376955.1 Nitrososphaeraceae archaeon | reverse complement strand
GAATATTATCAAGAAAAACATGATAAACTTTTAAAAAGCCTTCTATTGTTAGAGAAAAAGATTGATTCAGTTTTAGAAAATAATTAATAGAAGTAAATTATCTATGTTACATTATTTGAAATAATAAATTCAATTTGTTTTGACTTTTAAGGGAATCTTTGCTTGGAAAAGTGTAGATGAAAGATGGAAAAAAAGAAACTTCTCAATGGATAGGAGATAATTATTTATGTGGAATTTGTCATATTTCAATTTCTATATAATCTTATCAAATTTTTTGTTTAGTTGCAGTAA
Organism: Nitrososphaeraceae archaeon; assembly: GCA_036376955.1. GTDB lineage: Archaea > Thermoproteota > Nitrososphaeria > Nitrososphaerales > Nitrososphaeraceae > TH1177. The sequence continues at coordinate 3,460 of DASUZI010000027.1, read as the reverse complement.
ATATTACTTTTTATAGAATAATTTCTACCTTCACGGTTAAAGATATTTATTTTATTTCAAGAAAAATTTACAAGATGAGTTAATCAAAAATAAAATACCCATTAATACTAATTATTATTTCAATCTTCTGCTAGTCGATAATTTTATTTGAAGGTAATGATTCTATTTTCTTTGGTATAAGAATGCAAGTTCTTTATCTTTTGGAATGGATCTTTTTTAAAGGTTTGTGACAGTTCATTAGTAATTATATCTTCTCCAAGTTTCTTTAAGTAATTTTTAAAATAAAAAGTAAAATATAAAGTTTAGGAACGTTTCAACAGTTATTGAATCAAACTTTACAAAATTATATTCTGAAAAATTATTATAGACAATCACAAAATGTAATATATATTTTGAAACAAAGTATTGCAAAAATACTTGGACTAAAAAATATTGGTATAATCTTTTGTTTATGGTATGGTTTAACTATAGAATCATCGGGTTATTGTAATTGTTTCATTTAGTGTAACAAATCTAAAGTTGTAGAATGATGATAGTCTTTTACCATGTATTATGATGTTGTTTTCTATCTGTGAATTGCTATAATATTGTATAGTGAAGTATTTTGGATAATTATAAAATAGTCACAAAGAGTATGCCCCAACAAGCTAGTCTGTAACATTCTATAATTCTTTGTAAATGGAATTCTGCAATATGTGAATGTGGTAAAATTATCTTGTTAATCTAACGTATTTGGAGTATTGTTGATTCTATGAATGAATATTTAGTAATAATGTATAAGTAATTTATTATATACGATGAACTTTAAAGTTTAAATAGTAAAAAAGTAATAAATATATCTTATAGTTATATATTAAGAATGCCTAGAGATTTGAAACATGTCCTTGAAGGTTTAGAAAATATAAAAAATAAAGCCGCAGAGGTAATTATTAGAAGAAAGGAAGAAGATAATATGGTTGACATAGAAACTGGAAAAGTAACTATCCCTAATATAAAACATTTTTTTAATGATTCCTAAAAAGGTAATCATAGCAGAAGATATAATTAATGATATAGTTGAAGAAAGTAATAGACACGAAAGAGTTGAAACAGGTGGCTTACTTTTTGGTAAGATCATAGGAGAATGCATCATAATCTTAAAAGTAATACATTCATCAACTAACACAAAAAGAACAAAAGTCTATTTCGAAATGGATGAGGATTTTGCAATAAATATTACAAAACAAATGGAAAAAAATAATCTTGCTTATTTGGGAAACTGGCATAAACATTTAGGATATGGAGGACCAAGTAATGGCGATGATAAACAAGCTGAGTTATTTCTTGTACAGAATAGTCATAAACGAAATTATTTGTCCTTAATTATAGATTTTTATAATAATGATTATAATCTTATAGCAACCAATTACTATTTTGATGAAGATGAATTTATAAAAAAAGATATTCAAATTCAGCCGATAATTAATATACAAGAATTAAATAAAGTTTTCAAAAGAAAAAAATTTAACATTAGAAATTTCATTGACCAACTATCGAAAAACTTAGAAGATAATACCGGTAAAACATTCATCCATTTACAATCGAATAAATCACAAAGTTATAAACTATTTTATGAGGAAATTTACGATCTACAGAGTAGTGAGCCCAAAGCAAACAATAAAACTGTCTATTCTGTTTTTATTAAGTTTCCACATCTCAATCTATCTCTGGCTGATAAGATTAGTATTGGAGTTACCATAGATCGTAAATTTACTAGAATAATTGAAGAAATTCAATTTTCAGATATTTTTTTTAATATAGTAGAATTATTACCCAAAATAAAAAATATGCTTGATAAATCACAATATTATATTAAGATACTTTTACATTTAGATAATAAGAAAGAAAACAGTGATTTTAAAATTAGAATAAAAAATATAAAAGGTATATTTAGAGCTTTAAAATCTATCTATATTCAATATTCATTTAAGGCGAAAGCTAAAAATGTCAATTAGAAAAAACCATAAACTCATATTAAAAAAAGATAGAACAAATACAGAAACTATAATTCTGGTAATATTTCCCCAAGTTAAAGCAACATTAATAGAACAGAAATTTAAAAATAACGAAAAATTTCTATTTTCCGTTAATGGCTCCATCATTGATGAATCAACATATCAAATACAAAGAATTGATAAAATTACCAACAACAAGATACAATATAAGATACCTCATCTTGGTAAAATAATATTATCTAGATCGAGTTTAACTTTCAATATATCAAACCTTCCACAATTTGTAATACCTTTGAAAGAATTTAAAGAAGAAGGTTCTTTAAAAAATTTCGTCAAAGATAGTAGTAGTAATAATTTATACGAAATATTTGTTATTATACAGGATTATTCAAATTTATACCTCAGGATTGATACTCCTGAATATCCTTTAGCAATAATTAATAAAAAAAATGTTGCTATAATAGGTTTAGGTTCTGGTGGTTCATTAATAGCATTACATCTAGCTAAGAGTGGAATAGGAAACTTAATCCTAATAGATGGTGATGTTATAATGGATCACAACATAATTAGACATATTTGTTCTTTGAAGGATGTTGGACGATACAAGACATTAGCAGTTAAAGATTATATTTTAGACAGAGTTCCTACAATTAAAATTACTACAGTTGAAAAACCTTTTTCTAGAGAAAATAAAAATATAGAAGATTTTTTTGATTCTTTGTTAGCTAAAGTAGACCTTATAGTTTCTGCTACAGGAGACAATATAATGAATGAATCAATTAATGAATTTTGTTACAAAAGAGATATACGAATTATATTTGCAGGTGCATTTGAAAAAATCACTGGAGGAATAATGATAAGGGTAGATCCACGTAAAAAATCTATATGTTACAGATGTATATACAAAAAATACGGTGACGAAACAATATTTCAAAAGCCACAAATTTTAGATAAAAATTATATTAAGAATTACGGAAGAGATGTAAAGGATATGTTAACACAACCTGGGCTTGGAATAGATATTGATCTCATAACTTTGCCAACCATAAAATTTATTTTGAGTACCCTACTAGAAGAAAAAGACATAGACGAATCATTCAAATCAGATATTTATTATTGGTTTAATAGGAATATACCTGGTCAAAAAGTAGAAACATTTGTCTTATATCGGGAAGACCGTATGTTAGAAAAGATACCAGATTGCCATATTTGTTCAAAAATTATTACGAAGGGTAATCAACTTGAGTGATTCATTTGACGTAGTAGGGAACGGTGAGAGGAGTATACAATACGAAGCAAACGAGTTAGCCGGCGCATTCGAATTGAATAGTGGATGGAAGTTTCACATAATGGCCAATGGTAATATTGGGTTAGTACTTGAATTACCTGTAACCCAACTTCAAATTGAAGGAAGTTTTGAAAAAAATTACTTTACTTTTCTAATAGAATATGTTCAAGATTATCCT
>DASUZI010000026.1:0-4838 GCA_036376955.1 Nitrososphaeraceae archaeon | reverse complement strand
TCAAAATTGTATAATTATCTTCTAATGGAAAAGAATGCTCAGAATCTAGTAATTTTTCCCATTACGAATAGAGGAGATAAATTTATTTGTATATTTTCCGATTCTGACGACAACATCATTGAGACAATCGAAAAATTACTAGTAGTGATGATCTAATTATCTATTTTGTTCATCACAGATATGTTCTATCGTTAATTAGGTTCCCATACATTTAAACGATTTATTTTTATATTAATTCGAAAAATTCAAAAATACTTAAAAATACGATTGCGGTAGCATGCAGTGTACACTTTATCCTTAAAAAGAAGTTTTCATCATAGTCACTAAAATGCCAGATAATAGTACTGTAACTTCCAGAAAATATTTCTGTATGCAGAAACATCCAGAAAGTAATTCTGCTTAATAGATAGTAGGCTTAGGAAGATAATTCTCGATGTCCTCAAATTCCAATTTAATCAACGTTCCCTCAAATGAGCATGTCATGTTCCTATACAATAACGATGACGCTCGTAATTTTGCTGTAGTCGATTATTTCAATGAGGGGTTAAAAAATGGAATCCATTGCATTTATGCATCAGTGGGTGCATACGATAGTGAAAGTAGCTCAAATATTTCAAATGTAATTTCTAATATTGACAATTATAAAGAGAATATTGAAAGGGGCGAATTACGTATTGTTGATTTTAAGCCTTATTACGAGTCAGCACTTAATGTAGATTTTTCTCCTTTTAAAAATCTGAAAAAGGAATTGGAAGAAACTTTGAAGCATCTTAAAGATAGAGGCAAAAAAGATGCAATACTCGTCTTTGCAGATGCAGCATGTTTTTTATCTCTCAATAAACTTTTTGATGAATGTGAAATATTAGAATGGTGGTGGTGTGAAACTACTACAGAGTGGAGGCAAAATAATCAAAATATTACCGTGATCTGTCCCCATTCTAAACAAATCCTTAACAATTCTTTATTATCAGAGACCAAACTACGTATTAGTTCCATGCATACTACAACTATTGATTTTAATTATAATATAAAATTGAATAACAAAAAACATTTTAACTATGATCAAAAAATTTCTAAATACCAGGAGTATCAAAATAAGAGAAAAACTAAAAAAATCCTTATAGTTGAACCCGAACCTGATATTCAATATATTTATTCACTTTTTACAAGACAACATGGCTTTAAAGAGTCTGATGTGAATATTGTTGAAAATGGAAACAAATGTTTAGAAATTATATTTTCTGAAAATATTGATAACAACAATGACTATGACATAATTATAATAGATACCCATCTTCGTGATATTTCAGGCTTTGAAGTTGCAAGAAAGATTCATGATAAATTACCACATAAAAGAATTATATTAACTACAACAAGTACATTAAATAATATAAGTGACATAATAGATTCTATTGGTATAGAGCCTAAAGATGTTTTTCTAAAGCCCTTTAACTTCGCTGAGTTAATTAATGCAATGGATGAACAATAAACTTAAAACAGTAAATTGGTATGAGTTATAGCTAAGTATAATAAGTCATTCGGCATCTCATTTTAAATAATAACTTCTGCAATAATAGATTTTGGGGTTATATTTATTACTGCTCTTACATTAGCTAAGTTATAAAAAATAAGATTTAAAAGTTCTTTTGCAAAAAGTGACCAATATTCACCCAACTCATGCTGTATTACAAAAATATGTTTTTTTCTTGCCTCGATTATATGATCAGCAGTTATACCAGAAACTTTCATGTATTCTTGTAATACTGATAGAACAGACCACAAGTCAAATTTTTTTTTCATTAATATTACGGATTCTTTGATGTTATAGAATGCAATCTCTGCAGAATATTTTATTAATTGTTCTTTATATGGATCGACTGAAATTCCATTAGACTCTGTTAATCTGATAGTTTCCTGAATTAAAGATGAAATAAAATGTTTAGGGACAGGCATCATTCCCAATTTATTCTCATATCTTCCCCATTCAACATAAATTCTTAAAATTTTATTTATAAGCACATTTAATGAAATTTCATTTTGATTAGCATCACGTTGGAGTTCATCGACTATAAAAGAATCTAAACGGAAAGTTATACTCCTGCTTTTTTTATGAGAAGGAAGAATAGTATTATTATTGGAATTATTCATATTTTTTATTGTGCCGCCAAGTATATGTATTTTTATTGTTAAAGTCTATAAAACGGTATTTTGAATATAATGATATCAAATTAATTGTATTTCCTATTTTTATTATGTGTTTTTAAACTATTGAAATAATATCCCATTATTTTAGTATTGACCATCTTTTAAAAGGTTTGATGTACAGATATTATTCGTTGTGGAAGAACAAAAAAAATTGAATGCTAGAATTATTTGTAGTAAAAAATAAGGAGATTATCCTCCTCCTTGAATTTGTCCTCTTATTTCGCCGTTTGGAAATTCTTCTGAATGAATATTAACATATGTTTCGCCCAATTCCATCGCCTTAGTTAGATCAATTAGAGTTTTTCCAGCCATTGGACCTTCAAGATCAGCATTGGTGATGTTGCCACTTGTTAGGATCCCATTTATAGGTTTTGACGATGGCGACTCTGTCTTAAATAACGTTACCAGTATAGGTCCATTTGCACCTGTTTTACCACTATGTATATGCGCTGCCGTGACATTATCCATATTTATACATCTACAGAATAGATGATATTATCGAAATGGGGGGCTGTAAATTCAGCAGATCCGGTAGCTTTAGTGTCAACTGGAGGCACCTCTTCGCTACCTGACAGTTGAACTTTAAATTCTGCTACTGTAGCATATGCATCAAATACATTCTGCTTTGGAGTGAACGAAGTGATTACAGATAATGAAAAAACGGTGGTGATGATTGCTATTAAAGCCAACAAGGAAAGTTTCCTCATTAAATATATAGATATCACACGAAAATAAATAAACATTGCTCAATTTATCAATTTATCGATAACAAGTATTATAATATATTATTAATAAATAATAATTTATAAAAATAAATCTAATACATACCATCAGTTTAATAAAGGCTAAATATTTCCTACAAATTAAACAGATTAGATTAGATTAATCACTACCAAATAACTAATAACTAATAAAAATATTTTTGATACCGTGTTATAATATTAAAAAAAAGAAAAATGTTATTTTTCTAATATTACAATTTGTGCAGTTACAGTTGGATCAGTTGTTGTATAAAAAGTATAATTACCTGGCGATACGTTAGCGGCAACATATTCTATAAATCCTTTAGGTTGGATTGTTCCAGAATCAAACATTTTTCCTGCCATTGGATCTTCAGGATTTTTACCATTGGTGAAAGAATGAGCTATGGTATCATTATTTAATACTAATATTTCCTCATCTTGCTTGACTGTTGTGACAGATGGATTAAATATTAAATTTCCATTTTTATCTTGTGTGATTGTAATTACTGCAGCTATAGGAGTAGAATCTATATCTGAATGAACAGTACTAGTACCAGTAGTATTTGTTTGGGCGTTGGCTGATTGAAAAGTTAATGCGGATATAAAAATTAAAGTCGCAATAACTAGAAAAAATTTCTCCGAATATCGTATCATTTAATTTGATTGTATTCTTCCGAATATTACCTTTTCGTTAAATTTTATCTGTTGTCAATTAAACCTCATATATTTTACTTACAAAAATTCGTTAATTCCTTAAATGGAAGAGATATAGAATAGGTATAATCTTTGACTAACCTATTAAATCCATAATAATATAATATTATTATATCAATAAATATGATATTATTATATCAATAACTCTTATTTTTATAAATAAACTTGATTAGATCGACCAGTCTACATACAAAACTCCATTCATTGTCATACCATGATAATATTTTCACATTTTTTCCCTTTTCACCTAAAACCATGGTACTTAAACCATCTACTATAGATGAATGTGAATCTCCAATAATATCTGATGATACTATTGGTTCTTCTGTATATGATAGAATTCCTTTTAAGTAACTTTCTGAGGCATCTTTGAGTACTTTGTTAACTTCTTCTTTTGTAACTTCATTGTTAAGTGTTAAAACAATATCAGCAATTGACCCATTACTTACTGGTACACGTAATGCAAGACCATCAATCTTTCCTTTTAATTCCGGAATTACCTCACCTATAGCTTTGGCGGCACCAGTGGTTGTAGGTATTATAGACATCAATGCTGAGCGTGATCTGCGTGGATCTTTATGAAAAGAATCAAGTAATCTTTGATCATTGGTATATGCATGTGTAGTAGTCATGTATCCATTTTGTATACCAAATTTGTCATTTAATACTTTGATAACAGGAGCAAGAGAATTGGTTGTACATGAAGCCATGGATATTATGTTATGTTTTTCATCTTTATATTTGACGTCATTCACTCCTAAAAGTATGGTAATGTCTACACCTTTAGCAGGAGCAGAAATAATTACTTTTTTTGCTCCGGCTTGAATATGTTTTTTGGTATTATTTGCATCAGTGAATTTACCAGATGATTCGATTACAAAATAAATGTCAAGATCTTTCCAAGGCAAGTTTAAAGGATCCTTTTCTGAAAATATTTTAATTTTCAATTCGTTGTTTATTATTAATAACTTATTATTTTCATCAAAATTTATATCTCCATCAAATCTTCCAAATGTTGAATCAAATTTTAAGAGATGTGCAATATTTTTTAAGTCTGTCAAATCGTTTATTGCGACAATATTTATCATATCCATAAATTCTTTGTCTTTAAGAGAGACACGAAGAAAACTTCTTCCTATTCGTCCAAAACCATTAATTGCCAAATTTAATTTCATA
>DASUZI010000025.1:0-2632 GCA_036376955.1 Nitrososphaeraceae archaeon | reverse complement strand
ACATTTTCCTTAAATAAGTACAAAAATATGATTTTCATGGAGTATGAAAAAAGATATTAGAAATCCAAATTGAAGTAAATATTAGTATAAATATTTAAGTTTATACTTGAATAGTAACTGATTTGTCAGATGACCATTTTGATTTTGACTATTGATTTCCAGAATAATGTAAAGATAATAACGAGTTCAACGTATTGAGAACGTCGAGGATGAAGTAATAAAGATGCCTATGCTTATGTTAAAATGTAAAACTTGTGGTATTATTTTTAGTGGAGTATATACCGACAACATGATTGAATTTAGAAATGAGTCTGAGAAGAATCCAAATTCTACATTCAAATGTTCTAAAGGGCATTTGAATGATTATGCGCTTGAGGACTATGTAGACCTGTCATAAATTCGACATTTAACTGATCTATCTTAACCATTTTTTAGTCTCTAATAAATATGAATTAACAAGGAAGATGATTAGTTTTAAATTATTGTTTAACAATCTTAAACTAACAACAACTCTAATTTCTCCAGTTCCAATTTGTACTATGAACCCATTTTTTATTCCACGTAAAGACGATATGTATACTCGTCAAGCTCCCAAAATTCGAGTTTGAACAACAAATTCAAATATCCATCCAGCGACCAAATGACATTCAACAACATCATTTGGTCGTCTAGCAATTGTAAGATCATTTTTACAAATTACCGTAGAGAAGACCGACGTTGCTGATTCTATTTCAGTTAATAATTTTATATCTCAGAATACTACCAATTAATCCAGAATATCTAATTTCAGTATAGGTACCTATTAGTAGAAATATTTTCAAGAACGGTATTGATGTTTCCCGGTGCCAATAAATGCACATATTCTTTTTAAATGTTAATCACTGGATTTTGCTTTATATTTTTTATTATTTAATGCTAGTTCATTCACTAATGCATCTACTTGTGCATCAGTATGAGCGACATCGAGTCCTCTTTGTTTGATTTCGTTTATTACATCTCCGATAACAATATTATCTATTTGGATATAACGTTCTAAAATCCTTAAAACCAAGAATGTAGGATGAGGCGCATTCTTAAATAGAGGAGAAAATTTGCTATAATGATAGTGAAGTGCGTCTATTTCAGCGATAGATAGATTATCACATTGTGATACATCAGATACCTTTTTCTTTGCTTTTTTTAATATTTCTATTTTAGCTGATGGTTTTTCTTGTTTATCTTGTTTAACTTGTTTATTCGGCATTTTATTATTGACGCTCGATGTTATAAGTCGTTTTCTTCATTCTATTATTTTCTTAATGCATCTATTGAATATAAGTTTGTTTTTTACATGGTTTAAAACCTTAATCCTTAATTCATTTGCATTTACATTTACATGGATACATCTATTGGAAGATATAGTTTTCAAATCTACTTGTAGTATTTACAAAAATTTATTAGAATCACGATTAGAGAATAAAATTCAGGACAATTCGCTAGCCATTTTTCAAGATCTCGTAAGTGAATAAAACGTACTTAATCTGACGAAATATCTATCATGTTAACAAGAATTGAAATAGGTACTTAGCAGTGTACTACTTCAAACAGACGTTTTCAAACGCGGTTCATCTTTATTTACCAGCTTCTTTTCGGCTATTGCTTTACGTAGATAAACCATAGACATCATTATTCCACTAAAATTTCCTGTACCTTTAATATGTTAGATATATACTTTGTTCCTATCAAGTATATCAAGAGGGATTCAGCACTCAATCCCTTGTGATCGCTCGTATATAAAAAATATAGTATTTTTTGGGCTATTACATATATTAGATCACTAACATATCAGGATCGATATGCCTTCCATCGTTGAAATTAGTCCAATTTACTAACCAGGAATTTAAGTCTATTAACAAGTTAAATCCATCCCATTTCTTTCCATTAAACATTCTAGTGTCGGAAATAAGTTGGATTTTCTTATTCCTATTCTACATACTATAATATTGATAGACCAACAATCAAAACGACGAACTGGATGTAGGAAATAGACTTTGTAATCAACTAGGCGATGTATATGATAGAATGTACGCCACCATACAGAAAACAAAATTAGTGGTATTGAGGTTAAAACGTCTTTAATCTAGTCGGTGACTTGAGAAAATAGGAGCATACAGCAAAAGGTGATGCCTATATATTCAAAGAATTATGTAATAATGAATGAATAACAATAAATCCAATATTTTGGTTCCATTTGATGCGACTGAGCTGTCAGTAAAGGCCTTAGAGAAAGCTAAAGAACTTGCAACAAACCAGAGTTCTACGATAATCGTTTTGTATGTTATTGATGATACAAGTTTCTATCCTAAGGAAATTGTAAAATTTATTTCAAATATGGACGATCTTGACAAAGCTAGGCACTATTTTGAAAAGACAATTAGAGATGGAGCCCAGATAATGGTTGGAAAGGAGGTAGATAGATTAATCCGTGACGGTGTTGCAGCCAAGTCAATAATTCGGGTTGGTCATCCTGCAGATGAGATCCTTACCGTATCTAAGGAAGAGAATACAAGCATGATAGTAATGGGTAGTAGTGGATCATTAAAGAAAAGACATGATAGAAAAGGTATAGGAAGTATTTCTAGATGGATTTCAG
>DASUZI010000024.1:0-4027 GCA_036376955.1 Nitrososphaeraceae archaeon | reverse complement strand
CTTCATTCCATTTTTTCATCAATTCTATTCCTCCAGTAAGTATAGGAGCTATAAAGCAATAATTAGCGCACATATTCTTACAAATATTCTCTGTTTACTTAAAGAAATATTTTTCTAAGTTGATTAAATTTTAGATTACTTCTCTTGTTGTTTTATAATCCAATATCTCCTATTTATTCAAAGTCTGAAACAAATATACAATTATATTTATAGACGAACTCCTGAAGAATACCAATTTCCATGAGGTGCTTCTTGAAATACTATAATTACCTCTTCTTTCTTTATGTTTAATATCTTCGCTACATCTTCAGTCATTGCCTCTGCGAGTCTATCTTTTTCTCTTTGTGTTCTACCACTATACATTGACACTGTTACTATTGGCATTATGTAATAAGTATAGAAGAGATAGATAAGAATATCGTTAACTAAATTTCATAGATTTACCATTCATATTATTTTGGTAAAATAATCCTTGTTTGACTTTATAATAAATTCGGGACTAACAATTTTTATATATTTATTTTTATAATTTAGATAAGTTTCTAATACTAAAAGCAAAATACAAGCACTAATATCTCTACATTGTACTCCTCTTTTAGACCGCTATCGGTATTACTCCCTCCTTGAGATATTTGAGTTTCTATAACTTTCTGGTAATACAAATCCAATTCTAAATTTAGTTTCTATAATAGAAACTAAATAGATAGTAATATCTCTACAATAGACTCTTATTTTATAACCGCTATTAGTATTAATTTTAACAGAACAGAAATATTATCTCGTTATATTTTATTCATAAAAATGTTTTAAATAATTACTTAATGTATAACTAACTTCAAATGAATTTACCAAACATGAGAAGTTATAGTTTTTTACATATTTGTAGCACTGGGTATTTGTATTCTTCTTGGAATTCCTCCAATGTATAATAATATATCTACATTTCGTTATTCGTGAAAAAATTAACAAATAGATACTACATATAAAAAATTTTTGTCATTATTTTTCACTAGAAATAATTATTTTTTAATAATTACTTTATACTAAAATGTTATATTCTAGTGGAGATAATTCAAAAAATTAAGAAGAACTTAAATAAATCATTGCTGCTTATTTAGCTAGGAATGAACTCCTTAATAATTGGAGTAGTATTAGGTATAGTATCTCTTTTCTTGGCAAATCCTCTCTTGTTACAAACAGAAAACGTATATGAAATAGAAACTTATGGACAGGGATATGCTGTTGTAGAGTTAAAGGATTCAAAAGAAGCTACAGAAGAGGAAGAAGAGGCAATGGAAGAGGCAGAAGAGGATGATTAATTACGGTTGATATTAATAAAAAATGGGCCCGTATTTTTCTCGGGTTCAGCTATTAAGTTAGAGAGTAAACAAAGTAGTCTATAATACGAAATATCAGAAATCTTGGATTTTAGATGATATTTAAAAGTGTATTAAAAATTCAATTACACAGGGTTAATATAAACGATATTCGGCTATGTCTTTTTCTATAACTCCTAAACTGTCATAGAAAGATTTAATGCATTTTTGATAAATAGAATAATGGAATTTCCTTCCGTCGAAACATTCACGTGGATTTTTATCTCCATGTTGATGATTTATGTTCTGACAATGTCCTTCTTTGACTTTATTTGTTAGGTTCATTAGTGTCCAAGACATAAATATTAGACTTAAAATCCACATCTTTATTTCGAAATTATTTCTATCATATCGAATACCGCATTCTTGGGATTCATAAGTTTCAGAAGGTATGAGATGATCTAAATTTGTCATTATATTATTTAAAAGAATATTGATGTCTGTTCCTTCTTTTGTATTTATTTTGTTAATTTGATCTTGAACCATATGATAATATTCATTTATGTTTGCTTGATTAATTTCCATATTTTTTATTATGTAAATGAATTATATTAATAAGTCTAAAGGTAATATTAAATATGAATACTATTCATAAAGATAAAATAATTTTAAAAATCTATTATAATAATAAAATTTTACAGATTTTCCTTTCTATTAATAAACGCTAAATACAAGCTAATAGTAGCTTATTAGATTCAATTTTTGCACCACAATCGATATTAGAATAATCACATTAACACCTTTAAAATTTAATATTACTAAATTACTAGAATAATTCATTACTCTTTGGACGTCTAATGGTTGATTCTATTCGTGAGATTGAACAGTTAACCTATTCTATTCAAATCCCGAAGGAGCCATACATTTGGGTTCTTCATTACCTTTGATAATACTAAATTAAGTAGTCTTTGACACATTGTATTTTTCTAAATCCTTTTCCAATTCTTTTATCAAAAAGTGTGCCAATAGATGTATTGTGAACATTCTTCTTACTATTACATTTTTTAATGCTCTATCTAATATTTATATTTTTTATCAGCTATTCTGTTATATTGTAAAAGTCAATTTGTTATCAATTACCAATTCATATGCAGTAGGAGATTCGACCATTATGTCTTTTCGATAATATGCCTCTGACCATCGTATTACAAACTAAATCCTTATGATGTTTAACAATTCATTTATAAATCCTAAATAAAATGTTGAATTATTAAATCAAAATGTTCTTCATATTCTTCCACTGAACAAAAAGACTCTCCGCAAAGACAATAGTATTTCCTTTCATTAGAATCTTGAAATAACACAAATAGTAATAGAATACAAAATATATATAGAGATTACGAAATTTGATAAAAATAACAAGGTTAATTTATCGAATTTTATCCTTGGAATTTTATTTATTCTTAATTATAATACTTATTCCTTCAAATTCCTATTAGAGTTGTAATTTTTTTAATATATTTAATAAATAATTTATTTACAATAACTATTAGCATTATAATATATAATTTATAGATTTATTAGAGTGAGCTTCTATTATTTATTTTTAACTTTTTAATATATCAGAATTTATAATAAAGATAATATAAAATTATTAAATAAAAATGTCGAGTCAGAAAATCGAAAGCGATAATAAGTAAATCCAAAATAAAAGTAATAATACATCATAACAACAAAAAGAACAACAAGTTCAATAATTAGCAGAACATACTATAGCAACAACAGCCACTATTTCAAAGACTAAATGAAGGTACAGTAGAATTAATGAGAATCAAAAAATAAATAAAGGAATTTTAGATAAAAATATAAATATTACAAACATATATCAACAACAAATTATTAAAGGCAATTAAAGTTTCCACTGATAACTATAACCTATTACAAAATAATATTCTTAATACTTATCAATCAGGATTCTTAAAATTTATAAATAATACCTCAGATGACAATAAATCTTATGTTGAAGTTTTAGAACAATAAAAGTATTTAATAAAAAATTAATCAAAACATGATAGTTAATGCAATTAATAATACTAGAACAATTCATGAATTGTTAACAGAATATATAGAAATAATTAATAAATCAATTGAACTTGGACAAGAATACTATATAGATGGAATTAAAAATTACTTTAACTTGGAAAGAAAATATAAGGAACCATAAAATAGGTTTTTATTTTAATATACTTTACTTGTTGATTCACGGATTATCAAAATACTATAATCAATAGCATCCTCTTCTTCACCGTACTTCCAGCCTTCATCTTTTAGTAAAGCTTTATTCTTTTTGCTTATAGCTACTTCTCTTTCTTTCTCAAGTTCTTCAATAATATCATCTATTATTACATCTTGTTCGTTCTGTTGGTTATTTTTTATATTAGTGCTATTGTTCCATATTTCTCCAAAGTCCAATCTATCAATTCGATAATCTTTTCATGAAGTTCATTATAGGTAGGATCATGTAAATTAGGTCTTATTTGCTTCTGATGTTCAGCTTTAATAGATATCAAATGATTTTCAAATTTGTTTGTTATTGTCTTTGTAGCCAACTATATATTCTTCAATTTTTTATGCTATTATATATTATCTGGAATCTTATCAGGTATTCCTTTTTTTCTAAACTCAATCCAACAATTACCATGAAAGAATTC
>DASUZI010000023.1:0-22413 GCA_036376955.1 Nitrososphaeraceae archaeon | reverse complement strand
CAACTCCTACTATATTATTTGAACCAATTTTATGTTCTCATATTGACAATTATATTTAGTCCCAATATGATATATTGACTGGTAACATTTATCTCGATTCAGTTATTGAGACATTGTCAGATGAAAACCTGATTCAATGTTATAATAAAATATTGATTGCAGGAGAACATATTAATAAACTTGTCTTCTTATACCTATAAAATTTTTATTTTGTCAAATAAAAAAACCTTAAAAATACTGGAATTATAATCTTTTTTACTATTTTAGTTACAAGTTAACTACTACCTATTATTTATTCATTCAAGAGATAGGTTAGATATCATTAATTTAAATTTTTAGTAATAATATAAAAGATTGACCCATTTTTATAACTTAATTATTATTCTATTATCAATAAATACATTTTGATATATTTTTGACTACCTTAACTGGGAAGAAACTCACAAACAACATAGATACATCTATTTACTAATAGAGGACCATTAATTAATCACAAAGTAGGTTAGTAATGGAGATTCTAACTTGGTATCTATCTAAAAAAAATTATTTATATAACAATAATACATTAATAGAGATCCGATATATAAATAAAATAAAAATTGAGATATTCAGTATAATCTCTAAATAAATATAGATAGAGGTTTTATAAATTAGAATATAGCAAATTAGTTGTGTAATAGGAATATTTATTTTACCTTGCGATAAAATCTTATAATATTCTAGGAAATATGGATGAGTTGTGATGAAAGTTTGTCAAAACATATCTTTACAAGGCAATCATTCTGCTAAAAATAATTATGGTATTTGTCATCCTTTTATAAAATGGGCAGGTGGAAAATCACGTCTAATATCTCAACTAAAAAATTTTATCCCTGAAGAATTCAATAATTATTTTGAACCTTTTGTAGGAAGCGGAGCGTTATTTTTTTATCTAACCTGTTCTTTTAAAACAAAAAAAAATTTTTCACTTCATCTATCTGATATTAACTCTGAATTAATAAATGTATATAAAACCATAAAAAATAACTTAAAAGATTTAATTAAAGAATTACAATACAATGAAAATGAATATTCTAACAATCCAAAAAAATTTTATTATAAGTTACGAGGTGAAAGATTTCCATTCGATAGTATCAAGGAAGCGGCTAGATTTATTACCTTGAATAAGACTTGTTATAATGGGTTATACAGAGTCAATAAAAATGGAATATTTAACGTTCCACTTGGAAGTTACAAGAAACCAAAAATTTGTGACACTAGAAATCTTACTAAAGTAAATAAAATTATGAATTTAAGAAATACAACTATAGAAAATTACGATTACCAAAAGATAAGTTCAAAAATCAAAGAAAATGATTTTATTTATCTTGATCCTCCATATTTTCCAATAAACGAAACATCAAATTTTACAAATTATACTAGCTATGGATTTGATATTGGCCAACAAAAAAGATTAGCTAATTTCTTTTATGACTTGGATAAAAGAAAATGCAAAATATTATTAAGCAATTCAGATACTACAATTATCAGAGATTTATATTCATCATTCAAAGAGAATATAATATCGCTAAGTGCTCTTCGATCGATCAATAGTAATGCAGAAAAACGCAAAAACCACTCAGAGCTGATTATAAAAAACTTTTGAAATTATGAAGAGGAAAGAGTGGTTAACTCATATATATAGGAAATTTTATCTTAATTAAATGAGACAAAAAAAACATTTTCTTGGATTTGATGGATTATTTTTTTCGATTATTGTTTTAACATCTATAAGTTTCTTTAATAATGCTAATGCATTGTTCCATGACCAAAGTTCCCAGCAAGCTGGAGTAATTGACGACTCTAAAAAAATTATAGAATCATTATTTGATAAGGTTAATATCGCTTCCAACAATTATCAAAGTGAAATCTCATTCTTGAATCAATCTATTAATCATAAAGAAACAATGATAAATACGACTCAAGAATATATTGATAATCTAAAAGAGATAATAGTATCTGCCAAAAAAACCACCGTCCAACCTGATTATAAACCGGTGCTTGATAACTATATTGATTCAATTGAAAATGAAATAGAAAGCTACGTTCATTATAAGGAATATATTGTAACAGGGAATCTTACTGAAAATAAAATATCTATGGATCTTCTTTCAAAGGCATTTAATTATGAAACTCAAGCAATCGACCTGTATAAACAACTGGATTTACAATAGATTGATTTATCAGTTTTAAATGCTTATGTGATATTGACATACATCAATTTTGTTAAATCCGGCTAAACCTATGGATTTTTATATTTCAATTACATTTGAGTTAATATGAATTGTCCTTGTTGTGGAGGTAAAATGGAAGCAACTCATATTGATAATTTAACAGTTTTTAAATGTAATAGCTGTGGTCTAAGTAATACCGAACTTAAAAAAGATATTTAATGAAAATTTAATTTTTGACCAGAAAGTAGTGTTATGGCTAAATAAAGTTGATAAATATTACAAAAAAGATCATTATTAAGAGGCAGAATTGAAAAATATTTACTTATTGGTTTAAATAGAAAATGAATCTTAAATTGGTGCCAATATAATATTCACTTTTATTCAAAGTTATTGTAGGAAAAGATGTAATGTATATTAATAAAATTAGGTTAGAAATATTAAGTTCTTTCTCAGAGATTTATATTTTAAACCTTATCTGTCTAAAGCTTATTTTATATAATATTAGTTATTGATCTTTATTATCTATATCATTATAAAATAAATAGGAAAACGCAGCTTTGATAACATTAGTAAAGTAATTATTTTTATATAATAAATCGTAGGAACAAAAAAACTGATAGAACAAATATTAACATAATCAAATATAGGTTAAACGTAAAAGAAATATTTTCCTTTAAAACCGGATTCGTTTTTGTTATATTTGTTTGATAATTTTCTAAAAGAGTGGATACGCTTTCACTTGAATTCCGTGGAGGTTTATTAAAATCAAAAGCTGCTAAAATATTATTAGATAAAGAATTCCTACCATCAATGGATTCTAGATTAAAATTATACTCTATAAATTTTAAAATCGATAGAGTGTCATAGAAAGTAGAATCTATTTTACCTTGGTGAGAATAGGGAGAAATGAATAGTGTTGGTATCCTAAATCCATATTCATACTCCGAATTTAGGGGAGGCGGGACATGATCATACCAACCACCAGAACCACTATAAGTTAATATAAAAACACTATTTTTCCAGTATTTACTTTTCATTAATGAAATAATTAAAGAAACAACTGATTCTTGACCTTCCAAAATATCTTTTGGGCTGCTTTCTTGACTGTCAGGTAAAATAATATACGACACAGATGGTAGGTTATTCTTAAGATCGTGGAAATAATTACTCAAATCCTGTATCCTTTCGTTAAGTGTAGCATTTTCCACAAATCTAGGAATTCCAAGTATAGGATTAATAGTAAGATATCGCTTTGCTGAGTCATTCTCGTTGGTATAATTTAGATTTGAATCATAGTTTTCGACATAAACTTTCCAAGGTATTTGTTTATTTTCTAATAAATCTAGGATAGTTGAATTGATAGATAAACCTGTTCGAGGCACATATTTTTTATAATTACCTTCTTCTGAAGTAAATAGAAATAGATTATTAGTTAAATCAGTTTGTTGGGAAGGACTAAAAAAATTGTCTGCTAGTACAAAGTTGGAAGCTAAATCCCAATATGAACCAATTTCACTATTGTTATAATAACCCATTACAATAGTATCGTTGTCAGACTTTTTAATCTCATTTGATTTTATCTTGTTATCTTTTTGAGCAAAGATAAAACCATCCATAAATCCATAATTATAAGACTTCTCATAAATAAGTGGCCCATATTTTAAGTTTGGTGTTTTAGTTTTTTCTAAATGAAATGGCTTTACTAAACCTTTAGTGATATTCGGACTTAACTTCAAATCAAAATAATTAGTCCCATTGAAATTTAAAGAAGAAATCTCATCTACATAATCAATATTAGATGTATTTGCCCGGACGTCTACAACTGTTCCTTTAGGAATTGTATTATTTGTAAAAAATGAAGAAATTTCATTTGTATTTAATGATCGATTCCAAAGTAAAAGATTTTGTATATTACCAACAAAAAAATTATCTTGTTTTAAAAAATTTGCTCCTAATCGAATAATTGGCAGGTTATTATCATCTGGTATAGCCCCTTGCGTATTTAATTCAGATTCCAAATTGTTATCTATAAATAATTTCAACATCGATTTATCGTATGTTAATAAAATATTATGCCAATTATTATCTGCATATTTATCTTTTGATACTAAAAAAAAATCATTTCCGCTCTTTGTTTCGAAACCTCCAGTTAGATGGTCTTTTTCGTCAAGCCATATTCCAAAATTTAAATTATTTCCTGGAGTTTCTTTTCCTATTCCTCCCTTATTTATAAGAAAACTTTCTGTTCCAACTTTAGAACCATTGCTAAGAAAACTTAATGATATGGTAAAATTTTGGAATGAAGGTGAGAATTCAAATGGGTTTATTGGTATACCTGTATTTTTAGGAAATCCATTAGCTCCTTCATAACTTCCAAAATAATTATCAAAACTTCTCCTTCCTTGTGAGATAATAATCACATGATCAATAGGTGTTTTATTCTCTTGAAATAATTCTTTATTTTCATTTGAATAGACTGTAGTAATAACAAAAACATTACTGCTAATTGACAAGGTGAAAATAACCACAAATACAATACAGAAAACTTTGATTATCATTTTAGATCAATAACAATATCATTAAAACTGTCTTGTATTAAATCAAAACTAAGATTAGATCATTTGCTAAATTCATATATTATTATCGCTGGAATTGATACAAATTTATTATTTTCTACATTAGTATAATTTTGGTAATTAACATACACTGGAATTCCATCATACTTTTTGACATAATTTTCAAGATCTGTCGCCTTATTTTCTAAAAATTTTCCATTATCAATTTGAATCTTTTCATAAACAATATAGTTTATTTTTTTAGCCAAGATCTGTATATCTAAATTTTCTATTTTTTGATATGAGGGATTATTGTTGGATTGAATCGCTATTGAATCTCTTTGCGCATAAAATTTTATTATATTCGACATGTGAGTATATAGCGTAAGAATTGTAGAATTCTCTGGAGTATTTTCTTTAATCCACATGGCCGCATCTTTCATATGAAATAGTGATTCTGAACCTAGAACAGGAGTATGCGAAATAAATAAGAAATATTCATTGATGATATAATTATTAGAAATTAATGTCAATGGAATTATAGCAATTAACAAAATCTGATTCCTTGAAATCCTGTTAATCCAATTACTGGAAAGGAAGGAGATAGCGAAAATAACAAGTAATGGGGTAATCGAAAAGAGAAAATGGTATCCTTTAACAGAAATCATTTGATAAAATAATAGGGGAATAATAATCCAGAAAAAAGGAAGAATGACATTAGAAAACTTCCAATTTCTTTTGTTAACTAAGATTTGCAAATAGGCAATCACAAGTAACAAAGATAATGCATAACCTAAAATTTCGCTGGATATAATATTAATATAATAAAGATTGCCATGATTTGCTGGCCTGGAGCTTTGCCAATCGATATATTCTAATAGTGATTTACGTGCTTCTTCTAAAGTTAAAAAAGAAATCCAATATGGAGAGGTTACAACAGCAAAAGATAAAGTAAGAAAGATAATATTTTTAAATCTTATTTTTTTATCTATAAGAATTAAACTTACGATAGAAATAACTAAGGAGATAATTCCAGTTTCTTTTGAAAGAAAGCAAAGACCCGTAGAGATTCCTATTCCATAAATGAGTAAGAATGTTTTTTTTCGGTAATATAGTATAATTAGTAAGAGACTAAGAACAAAGAAAAATGACATTGATACATCAACAAGTGCCTGTTTGGAGATTGAGATATGATATGGAAGTAAACTAAGGATAATAGAAGATATTATGGCAGTTCTTTGATTATATAGAAATTTAGCAATCAAATAAGATATTACTATAATATTACAGCTCAAAAGCATAGGAATGAGCCTGGCAGTAAATTCATTTATCCCAAAAAAATAAAAGGAAATAGACATCATAAATTGCAATAATAATGGATGTGCTCTGAATATAGAAAATTGTTCTTGATATTCACTAAAATTTGCAAGTGAAGCAGCCTGTCCAGCATATATCGCTTCATCATTATTAAGAGCTACTTCACCTAGACCATAAAATCTAACGATGAATGAGATAACAAAAATAGAGAAGATCACACATATTTCTTGTTTTGAAACAGCGAACTTAACATTAGTAGTTAAAAAATATTTGAAATTCAATATGTATGTTAATTAGAGCAGTAAAATTGCTTAATATATTTCCATTGAACTAAATAAAAAATGTAAATAAAAAATAAATATTAAGGAACAGGTAATGGTCTTGGAAATGGTGGTTGTTCTCCTGTTACTGTAACACTGAACCACTTAGTTAAAGGTCCAGGGTTGATACAAGTTAATTTCGATGTAAGCTCATTAGGTCCTACTTCGATCTCACGATAATCTTTTGTATAATTAAATGTCCATGTTGAGAAATCACTAGAGCCGCCTGGTCCTGTGGGTGTCACTATTTGTGCAGGTTTTTCATTATTCCAATCAACATCTACCACGCAATCCCTCGACGCAGTGTCGCTGGAAGTTCCATTAATAGTTAGATCGCCAGCAGGAACTATGTCAGCATTTTTATGAGATGTAATTTTTACATACATTTTAGGGGTAAATTTACCTTCAGAAGAGGGTGTCGATTTATTGGATTTTTGAGAATCCATTGCTGGACCATTCAATTGTGAATCTTCCACTTGAGGAAATGCTTTTTCTATAGTAAATCCCACTATAGAAATTATTGCTAAGAGTAAAATTGTAAATAAGTATTTTTCATGATTTTTCAATAAAGTGGGAACAGAATACTGTTTCATCAACCTTGAAAATAAGAATGTTTATTTAAAAAGTAATGTAAAAATGGATAGAGCAGCTGCTAAAGATATATTTGCTTATTGAACTCAACATTTCTTTTATATCGATAATTTTTCTCCTTCTTAAAAGTAAAAAAAATATTACTAGCAGAGCTGTTCCGAAAGGGATTACAATAAATCCATTTAGTCCAATTAGGATTTTTATACATAAAAGAGCGTTTAGGTCCTAAAATAGATTTACTTAGAAAATAATATATCAATTCGAGAATAATGAGAAGTAGACTTGCAAATGGCAGTTAATATCATAACTTATTTTATAAAAATATAGAATTAGGATAATAATCCTTTTCCTTTTCCATGTCGATTTAAATTTAAGAATTTTCTAATTAGCAATATCTAGATTTGTTCGGATGATGTATTTGCATTCTATAATTTGAAATGGTGGTCTCTAAAATATAAAAATAAAGAAATTTAAAAATATTAGGAAACAGTCAATGAATGGTGAACGAATATTCCTTGACTCAAGATTGCAGAAAATGTTTTCTGATAACCTACTAATTACCTCATGAATTTTTCAATCAACTAAGACAATCATCTGGTATTTTGTGATATGAATCTAAATCTTTAAGATGATATTATAACACACGAAATTATAAAAATATAATGGATTTGTACTATATTATCTACCGATAATTTATGAAAACGGGTTTGTGTTATATTTTACAATGCCCAAGTTTGAAATCAAGTTTACACTTTTATTGTGCTATGATACATGTTCCTGCAAGAATTTTTATAGTTAGTTTTTTTCAAAATCAAGTTTTTGAAAATAGTCGTTCATGTTCTTCTAGCATACATCTGTTATATACAAATTCAATTCCATTTTTTTTTGCCACATCTTCTGCTTGTTGATTAAAAATACCTTTTTGTAACCAGATTAACTTTATTCCTTTTTTCTTTAATAAATCCTCTACTATAGGCATAATATCATCTGATTTTCGAAATATATCTACAATATCAACATCTTCTTTAATCTCAGAAACAAGTTTATAAGATTTTTTTTCTAGGATTTCATCTGTTGTGGGATTAACCGGTATAATGTTAAAACCATTTTTTGCTAGATATTTAGGAACAAAATGAGACGGTTTTTCTTCATTTTTTGACATACCAACTACTGCGATGTTTTTAAAATTATAGAATTTTTTTATTTCTTCATCTGTGTGATTATCGGTAACCATTATTTAAAATATGTACCAAAGTATTTATTGTTTTTTTTTAACTTATAGTATGATGTTTTCAATAATTTTCAAGGTGTATTAAAAACATATTTAGTAAAAAGCGATCCGTATATCGCTTTGATTTATTTTAATTCATCTTCAGATAATGGTAAAGAAAATCCACCTTCTTCTAAAGGTATGTCAGCCATTGATATTGCATCTAATAAATTGGAATCCAAATCCATAGATTTAATTTTATTTCTTAAAACTTTAATGAGATCGTATGTAGTGAGTATTCCAATAATATCGTTATTTTCATGAATAGCCAAATGTTTTATTCTTTTTTCAACCATTAGTTTTGTAGCATCATTTATTGTAGATTTTTTACTAATTGATATTAAAGGAGAAGACATTACTTTATCTGCAGTTAACGTAGTTGCCAAAAGATTTTTTGCACATATTTCTTTTATCAAGTCTTTTTCTGTAACTATTCCTATAATTTTATTGTGATTATCGATTATGACTACTGAACTAATTCTCTGTTTTACCATGGTTTTTGAAATTTCTAACGCTGAAGTTTTATAACCAATCTTTACAACATTTTTACTCATTATTTCATGAATATAGATTGATTGAGAGTCATCGGAAGTATGCATCACTATAAATTTCAAAGGGTTATTAATTAAATTTTATTTAATAAAAAAGATCATTAAGAACAATAAAAAAGTCAATTGAAAACCATAATTTTATCATGAACTTTATTATGGTGTTTCGATATATTACAATGTGGGTAGATGGGACAATGACTCAGGTAGAACTTCACCTCTACGACTAAATAAAAAAAAAATAAAGTTTATTATGCTAGGTGGTATTGCGGTCGTAGCTATAGTTGTTTTATCAGTTTTTATTCCACGAGCAGGACTAAACGTAGAAATTATCGAAAGAAACGATGCTACGCACTCTGTCAAAACAATAAGTATAAAGGTAAACAATAACAGTCCTCAGGAAATCAAAGCTGTTATGGTACAATTTGGGGATACCGGCAAACTTCACTCTTTTGGCAATCTTGGGCCATTCAGTGGAATTTTTATAACACCTGAACCTGATGAATTGAATTTTGATAAAGTGACAGTATCTGCAAATGGTGGAAATATCAAGACTATAAAATATAGATAATTTGATTTTCTATCAAGGGGAAATTAATGAACGTATTAATAGAATTATATTACTTTTTCGTTCTCTTATCCTCCTCAAAGAATAAGGAAGCCAATTTTGACCGTATGGTACATATTCATAAACATTAAATCC
Source organism: Nitrososphaeraceae archaeon (assembly GCA_036376955.1). GTDB lineage: Archaea > Thermoproteota > Nitrososphaeria > Nitrososphaerales > Nitrososphaeraceae > TH1177. The sequence continues at coordinate 12,896 of DASUZI010000023.1, read as the reverse complement.
CTTTGATAATAAATTTATTTTAAGTTTTTCCCGAATACCCTTTAAAAATTGGAATTGTAAATGCTCTTTTTTAAAATCGTATAATAAAAGTAGATCTAATGATTTTTGGATTATGTTAGAGTCATGAGTAGCAATTGCAAAAATTTGATATTCTTTAAGATCATTTTTTTTCGAAAATAAGAATTCAACCATTTCGATGTAATTTTTATCTATTTCTTGTTTAGTTTGAAATGCATATACCTCTTTTCCATGATAAGCTCCCTTTACTAAACGTATATTTGGGCTATAACTTAATAACTTTCTCAAATCAGAATAGCTTCTTTTAAGATTTGATTGGAGTACAATACCGATTTGGTCTGTTTCTTGAATAACTTTTTTATAAATTATAATAGTAGGTTCAACATTCTCAAAAGATTCCATGTCTATCCATAAAAAAATATTGTTCTTTTTTGCGATCGAAATTATTTCCAATAATTGATCTTGACACAAATTCCTATCTATGGAGAGACCTATTTGTGTAGGTTTTATCGAAATCGAACCTTCGATACCACATAATTTCATGCTTTTTATGAGATTCTTATATTCTATTACTGTATTTTTCACCATTTCTTCATTTTTAAAATCCTCTCCCAAGTAATTGATAATACATTTCAAACCTTTTTTGTTTGCATCAATAGCATAATTTAACGCGTCATCTATTTTATATCCAGCAATCCATTTTTTAGATAATGGAAAAAGTAATTTTTCTAACAGGAAAGGTTCTCTTTGATAAGAATGAGGGTATTTATTGGAAAAATGATCGTCATCGTTAGATAAATTCATAGTATATAATTTAATTTAATTTAATTAAGGTTATTTCTATACTAGATTGTAATTTAACTTGAAAGTGTACAATCATTTAATAAACTAGGGTTGAATTCTATCTTAGAACCTCCATACGAGAGGGAGACATTCTTTTATATTCATTTGTTCTATATTTAATAGAATAATAATGGGTACCCAGATGACAAGTGCAAGAAGAGGCATTCCGACAGAGGAAATGGTTCAGGTTGCAAAAGATGAAGACATGGATATTAATCTCTTAATCCAAAAAGTAGCGAATGGTTCTGTAATTATTCCAAAAAACAATATTAGAAAGCAAAATATTAAAGTTGTTGGCATTGGAAAGGGACTAAAAACCAAAGTTAATGTTAACATTGGAACCTCAACCTTATATCAGAACTTAGACGAAGAAATCGCAAAGGCCAAAGTTGCAGTCAAATACGGAGGGGATACTATAATGGATCTTTCTGATGGGGGAAATTTAGATTTGATCCGAGAAAAACTATTAGAGGCAGCACCGATTACCTTTGGAACTGTTCCTATTTATCAAGCCTATGCCTATGGTGTCGAAAAATACAAAAATCCTTTAAACATAAATGAAGACGATTTTTTAAATGCATTCGAAAAACACGTCAAAGATGGGGTTGATTATACTACTATTCATTCAGGTATAACAAAAGAAATAGCAAAAAGAGTTTTAGAGGTAAAAAGACATGCTGGTATTGTATCCAAAGGTGGTACAATTACGGCAGCATGGATGTTAAAATACGATAAAGAAAATCCATATTTTCAACACTTTGATTACATGTGCGAAATAGCAAAAAAATATGATGTAACTTTTAGCTTGGGAGATGCTTTAAGACCTGGATCTATATTGGATTCACATGATGAGCTCCAAATACAAGAAATGGTAAATGTAGCTAGATTATCAAAGAGGGCACATGAAAAGGATATACAGGTTATGATCGAAGGTCCTGGTCATGTTCCATTAAATGAAGTTGCAGCAAATGTTAGATTGGCAAAATCTTTAATTGGAGACATTCCTTATTATGTACTTGGACCATTAGTTACCGATATTGCAGCAGGATACGATCATATTGCGAGTGCGATAGGTGCCGCAGTATCAGCTTCAGAAGGAGTTGATCTATTGTGTTATTTAACTCCAGCAGAACATCTATCGTTGCCTAATGTTGAGGATGTAAAAGATGGATTAATTGCTTACAGAATTGCTGCTCATGCCGGTGATTTAGTAAAGATGAGAGATAAAGCAATCAAATGGGATAGAGAAATCACAAAAGCAAGGAGAACTCTAAATTGGCAAAAGCAGATAGAACTTTCAATCAATCCAGAGGAAGCAGAGAGAATTCATAATAGACAAGGTCAGCATGAAGGAAATAATGTCCCATGCACAATGTGTGGGGGAGCCTGTGTATATATAATGTTGCCTCAACAAAGAAAATATGAAGATAAAGATGAAATTGTTAGTGAGGTAAAACCAATCAGAGAATAGTGATTTAGAATAGAAAATCTAAACTTATTTACTAATAACTTTTATTTAAATCCAATAAAACTTTATTTTTCACACTTCTTCGATGCATAACTAATAAATAAATCTTTATCATTAAAAGGCATCAAAAACTAACAATAAGACTTGAAGTAAATCTGGATGTAGAAAAACAAATAAAATTATTCCATTAAAAATAAAACTGTTAATATGTAGAGAAATAATTTAAAATGGAAAATAATAGTCTAATCAATGGATACAATTAGACAGGTAGTACAAACTATTAACACATCTTGTACCAAGATGTTGTTTGTTCTAGAATATGTTATCGTTATTACATTAGAGAACTTAGTAAAGAAGTGTTCCTTAATGTATTATTATTTAATCGATTTAGAATTTTATTTATAACCTAGTTGCTAATTAGAGAAGACAAAGAGTTGTGTGAAAGAGTTCAATAATAGCGAATTGGATTTGATAACAACAAAAGTTAAGTATAGCCTATTAAGCTAATATCTCATGTTTGGAAAGGCTAAATGCAAACTATGTCATAAAGAGGTTAGATTTGCATTACGCCATTTAAAAAACGAACACCAGCAAGAATTCGATAAATTAACAAAACTAGATATGCCAAAAATAATGAAAAAATATTTTATAGAATAAAGAAATTTTGTATGTTAGCTGTAATATTTTTGTCTCTAATTTGAATTGAGATTTTGGTCGAAAATCTGAGGTACAAGTCGATAAACTGATTCATTATGTTAAAACAGTTTATTTTAATAACATCAATATATTTCAAAGTAACATGTAATTTTTTTTATAAACTAAAGAAAGATAAATAGAAATCTTCCACAATTAGCATATTTTTCTATTAGTATTGTTTAAAACATTTATTTTATTATATGTTAATATACAGTTTATCAGATGAAAGAGGACGATTATCATTTTTCTAACCTTTCTCAGATGAAATTTGATTTATCTGAAGATCAGAAAATTTTATTAAAAAAAATCGATAGTATTTGCAAGCTATTAAGAGAGGAGGAAGAAAGATGCTATCTAAAAGGATCTCTCAATGAAAAAGTTATACCTTTTTTCAATAAAATAGGAATGCTCGGTTGCCCCATTTCAAAAAAATACGGTGGGTTAGGATATGATATTTTAACTTATTTGCTTACATTAGAAAGAATTGGAGAGGAAGGAAGTTCCATGCGAACATTTTTTTCTTGCCATACATCTATTGGACAAATGATATTACAAAACTGGGGAAATGACGAACAGAAAAAGAAATTCCTCCCTAATACTACCAACGGGATAGATATTATGGGTTTTGCGTTGACAGAACCCAATGCAGGAAGTGATCCCTCCTTAATCGAAACCAAATTTGAGGAAAAAGGAGATCAATTCATACTATCTGGAAAAAAACACTGGGTAGGTAATGGAACATTTGCAAAAACAATAACCACTTATGCTAAAGAAAAAGGAAGCGATAAAAAAATATCTGCTTTTATTATTGATTTAAATTCCGCAGCAATAAAGATAAAAGAAATTAAAAATAAAATTGGCCTCTTAACTGTCAAGAATGCAATAATAGAGTTCAATAATTGTAAAATCCCCAAGGAAAATTTGCTCGGATTAACTGGTAATGGATTAAGTATAGCATTCAGTGGATTGATAGATGGTAGACTAAGTGTTGCTGCAGGTGCCATTGGAGTAATGAAGGATTGTTTAAGTGAGACTATTAGATATTCTAAAATTAGAAGTCAACATGGAACGGTATTAGCAAAGAAACAATTGGTACAACAACATATCTCTAAAATAATTGTAGCTTTAGAAAGTACAAAATGGTTAGTTTATAAAGCTGCAACCGTTAGACAACAACTTCATATCTATTTGGAGACTTTGAAAAGAGAAGATAATGAATGGGTTTTCAAAATAAATCGAAAAAATAAAATATATTCCGATCTAAGAAATGAATGCGATAGATTATCAGCAATTGCAAAATATTATGCTACAAACGCCTCTGTCGATGTTGCTAATAGATCAGTCCAAATATTTGGCTCAGAAGGTTATAAAAAGACTTCGAGGGTTGCAAGACATTTCCTTGATTCTAGAGCAACTACGATATATGAAGGAGCAAATGAAGTTTTGGAATTAAAAATCGCCTGTGAAATTCTTGGAAGTGATTATAGAGCATTTTAAATATTACTATTATTTCTTCAAGTATATGAACTAAATAAATATTAAAATTAATCATTTCATTATCTTGAAATAGTGACCAGACTGAATAAAATCTACATAAAAATTTCCCCTTCTTTTTACAAGGTTCAGATGTAACTAAATTTTTAATTACCAAAAAAAAGGGTATATTATTTTTTAAATGATAGCAAGATTATACTAAACGAGACTATTTTTAAGTTTATTCGTTGAGAAGATGTTTATTTTATAGGTTATTCAATTTTTTTGCAACAGATATACATATTTTAAACCCGTAGGAAATCTGATTATTAAACTATAAAGTTTGTTCATAATAAATTTAAAATCATACTATTATTGAGCCTAAAATTTCTTTAAATAACCGAGCGGCAAAATTAGCAGTAATATTATTAATATCAAAGGAAGGAGACAGTTCCACTATATCACAACCAATTATTTTTGTTTTTGTTAATATTTGTTGGATGAAAAATGTCAATTCTAGCGGGTTAATTCCACATGGAGTTGGAACAGATACTCCTGGTGCAAATGCAGGGTCTAAACAGTCTAAATCTATAGAAATATAAATATTATTATCTGAATTTCTAATACATATTTCATTGATTTTGTTCAGAACTTGTTTTGCTCCATACTCTTGAATATCAATTGGATTAATAATATTTGCTCCATAGTGTCCAATATTGAATACCTCCTCTTCTTCACAGGCACGAAGGCCGATAAACATGCTTCTTTTAATGTCTATACAATCAAGAGAATCACTAACAACTGAACCATAGTAATCTTTAGTAGACGTTACAAAGTCTGGATGAGCATCGAAATAAATCAAATTTATTTTTTTTTCAGTTACATTGTTTATAGCATGTAATGTAGTAGTTGTTATTGAATGATCTCCTCCTATAACTATTGGTATTTTAATATTAGAAATAATGTTAGAAATTTTATCATATAAATCCTCCCGTCGTACGTTTCCCATATCTAAAACTTTTTTATTATATAAGCTACCTTTTATTGGACATATAGGTATAATTTTACCGGCTCGCTCAAAATTCTCTGATGCGAATAGTGATTCTCGGAATTGATTTGGTCCGTTGCTTGTTCCTTTTCTTGAGGCCTTTGATTTTGATTCATCTGGAACTCCCAATAATACAATATTTGAGTCATTAAAATTTTCAACATTAGAATACAGCATATCAACTCAATGATAAATGATCATTATTTCAACTTTCTGATTACCAATCATGAGAATAGTGGCTATGTGATCATTTTTTACTACTTAGAAATAAACGTTATCCAAATGAATTATAATTAAAAATTGTCAACTTATATTGCAAGTGAAGTGTTAAATTTAATTTATTAAATTAAACCAATTTGTAATAAATATATAATATAAATTATTAAATAATGAAATTCTGTTATAAGAGAATATACGTTTATAATGTTTTTATTATATATTTACATCTTATTTAAAGTCAAATATTTATCATCAATTTTCGAATATAATCTAATTTTAATCAAATTTTAGAATGTCTCAGGAGATTATAATATTCTTCCTAATGGGTATAATTATAAAATAGTAACTAATTATTGTGAAGAAATAGTTATTCCATTGTTGCGTATTGAGATCGCAATGAATATATTATATGAGTATTCCCCTTTAAATTTCACAATGTAAAATGGTAAAATTTATAATAATTATTCTATATCATTAGAAGGAATAGAATGAGTTGATTAGACATCTGCTATGAGTAATAAAATAATAAGATAAGAAACATTTGTCACTTTTATTTTTAATATCTTTCTTACAGTTTAATGCTTAGAATTATATACTTAAAAATTAAACATAAAATATTGGTTAAAGGAAATATTAATTTCTCCAAAAAAAAAGAAGTCAATAAAACTTATTTTAGAGGAGAAGTCGATATGATAGAAGTTTTAGATAAAAATAATTCGGTTGAACATGAAATGTACCATGTAATTTTTAAAAAAGGTGCATTAACTACTCTACATTTTCATGAAACTGAACAGATCTTAATTACTACTAGTGGAAAAGGAATTTTATGTTTATTCAAAGAAAATATTATTGAAAATCTCGGATCTACAGAAACAATTTTACTCGAAGTTGGTGATGTTGTTAGTATCCCACCATTAATCTGGCATTTTCATGGTTCATTAAAAGATGACTTTGCTCATATCGCACTACGTAATAGGGAAATTATCGATTCAACTGGCCAGAAACGCCCAGCAGGAAATGTATGGGAAAAAGATTTTGTTGATAATTTAACACATTTAAATAAAAGTGAGATTCAACAACTCTCTCTAAAAATTGAGGAGAAAGTAAATGAAATAGTCCAAGGTGAATTAATGAAGACCAAAACTTAGTTGAGACTAACTTACCTAATTTATTTATCGAAGATCATCAAAAGAAGAAAATGAGGATCTGTTGGTAGACCTGTAGGTGAAGTAATCTTTAACTTCTTTTCTTAAAAGATAATATATAATTAAAGTATTTATTATTATAGTTAAAACATTTCCGAATAATATAGATGGGGTAATTGAAATTGATTCTACTGTAAAAAACAAACCTAATATTATCAAAATTAATAGAATGTTACCTATTATAGAGATAATAGATATTATTAGAGTAGTAAGACGAGCCCATGATTTCCCTTTTAAAAGCCCATAAGCTATAATGAAATGAATAAAGGAAAATAAAGTTATAATACCTGCTATAAGATAAAGAAAGTAACTAAAATTCTTGACTATGTTAGGATCATTATTACTCAAAATAGTATTATTTGTTTCGGCTAACATCAAGGAAGACAAATCTAATGTATCAAGATGAGCAGCAAAATTTGAGGCAAGAAAAAAAGTAACTATTCCACTAAATAATAGGAATGATCCATTAAGTATTATTAAGATAGAAATTATCGTTATTCCAATGGGTCGTTTTATATTCATTAGAATTTTCTTTAATACATCGATTTATAAGTATATTATTTCAAAAGTTTCAATTCTTATTATGATTAATGCAAAAGGAATAGTATTATTCTACTATAGTTTGACTTTGTTCCCGCATGAATTGTGTAAGATAATATTTTCCACCTGTTCCTTTTCCAGAAATACCAGAATTTTTCCAGCCTCCAAAAGACTGATTCCCAACAAGGGCGCCTGTAGTTGAGCTTTTATGTCTATTTACATATACAACTCCTGATTCTATATTATTTACAAAAGCATTTATCTCCTTTTTATCCTTCGAATAAATCGCAGCTGTTAATCCGTATTCAGACTTATTACACAAGTTGAGAGCTTCAGCAAATTGAGTGAATTCATTAATACATAGAAATGGCAAAAACAACTCCTTCTTTAAAAGAACATTATCTAAAGGTACCCCTTCTACTATCGTGGGTGTAACGTAATATCCATATTTGAAATCACCATCATTCATAATTTTTCCTCCGTAGAGAATTTTTCCTTCGTGTGAGGCTATATCGACATATTTCTTAAAGTTTTGAATGGCATCAGAGTTAATCAAAGGGCCTAAATCGCAATTCCTTTTATCAGAATTTTCTATATTTATTTTTGTCACATTTAATAATAACCTCTCAATAAATTCTTTCTTGACATTTTTATGAACATAGACCCTTGAACAGGCACTGCATTTTTGTCCCCCATAGGAAAAAGCAGCTCGACTTACTCCTTCAGCTGCTCTGTTCAAATCTGCAGTCTCTGTAACAATAGTTGGATTTTTTCCGCCTAATTCAGCAATTATAGGTCTAGATTTTATATTGGCTGATTTTTTATAAAGAGTATATCCAACATCTTTGGAACCAGTAAAAACTATGCCAGAGATCTTTTTACTCTTGATTATTGTTTTTCCAATTTTAACAGCGTCGCCAGTGATATAATTTAAAACCCCAGGTGGTAAACCAGATTTTATCATTATTTCTACGATTTTGTAACCTATTATAGGTGTATTAGTTGCTGGTTTTGCAACAGCAGTATTTCCTGTAATAATCGCTCCTATATTCATACCTACAAATATCGCAGCAGGAAAATTAAAAGGGGATATTATTGCCCATACTCCATAAGGTTTCATAATACTAATATTTTTTTGGGTTCTTTCTATCGATGTATTTTTAGTAACATAACCATTATTTTTGATCATATCACTACAATAATAGTTAATAAAGTCTATGGCTTCATCAATATCCGCAATAGATTCGTATCTATTTTTGCCATTTTCAAAGGTTAATAATGCAGCAAGTTGAAACTTGTTAGATCGAATAGTATTTGCTGCATTTTTAAGAATTCTAATCCTCTTTTGATAGTCAAGTTTACTCCATTCTTTGAATGATTGGAATGATGAATCTATAGCTTCTTTTAATAGTCGATCCGATATTTTGGAAACATATCCAAGTTTAATGCGTCGGTCAACGGGAGATATATGTTTATATTTATCTCTTGTGTATATTTTTTCGTTATTTATAATAACGGGGTAATCTTCATTATTGAATTCTTTTGTTAAAGATTCAACTGCATTATCAAATTTAGTATGGAATACATCCTCCTGATTTCTTTTGGTATAATTTTCATAGGTTAGTTCATTCATAAACTTCATGTAAATAATATAGATCTTATATTTATTAAACAGTTTATTATCAATTACTATTACGATTGATATGCCTCGTAATAATAAAACTAATCAGGGTAACTTTATGAAAAAGAAAAAATCTTTATCGATAATAAATAAATTAAATACACTTGTGTATAATTCAACATTTGTTTATCCTTTAGTTATTAAGGGTGGTCAAGGATGTTACATTGAAGATGTAGAAGGAGAACAATATTTGGATTTTACTTCTAACATTGCCTCCTGTCCATTAGGATATAGTCATCCAGAACTTAATGAAATTATAAAAAGATATGCGGGTATAGGCGCACATAAAATAGCAGGACAAGATTTTTATTGTGAAGAACATTGTCAACTGGCTGAAAAATTACTTTCGATTAGCAATTCCAATTCAAAACTTTTCTTCATAAATAGTGGTGCAGAAGCAGTAGAGAATGCAATTAAAATAGCATACAGAAGAAATGGACCATTACCAGGTATTTCTTGCATAAACGCATTTCATGGAAGAACTTTAGGTGCACTTTCTTTTACATTTAGTAAGGAAGTACAAAAGACTAATTTTCCTGAATTCCCAACGAAAAGGATAAAATTTTGCATTACAAATAATGATCCTGAAATAGACACTATTCACAAAATAGTTAATGAGAATAAAATTTCTTTTATTATAACCGAACTAGTTCAAGGAGAAGGAGGTGTAAATGTAGCAAGTAAAAAATTTATAACTAATCTCAATAAAATATCTAAAAAATATGACATACCTCTCATTATAGACGAAGTACAGACTGGGTTAGGAAGAACAGGAAAATGGTGGACATATCAACATTATAATATAAAACCAGACATAATAACAATTGCAAAAGCTCTGCAAGTAGGAGCTGTAGTTTTTGATAAAAAATTGGAACCACCCAAACCTGGCGTGCTATCTAGTACATGGGGAGGTGGTAGTAGAATCGATATGGCTATTGGAATGAAAACGATTGATATTATTTCTAAAGAAAAATTGATAGAAAAGGTAAATAAATCTGGAGATTTTTTGATAAAAAATCTTATGGAGTTAAAAAATAGGTACAATATAATAATGGATGTTAGAGGACTTGGCTTAATGTTAGGAGTCGAATTTCTTAAAAAAGAGATCCGAGACAAAATAATATACAAGCTCTTTAAGAATAAATTATTAGTTATTCCATCAGGTGTTAAAACAATTAGAATATTACCTCCTCTTATTATTACGGAAAATGAAATGGGGAAAGGTTTGAATATTTTTGAAAAGATTTTAAAGGAATTTAATCACTAAAACTATTTTTCTTACATATTTTTCTCATTAAAATCAAGCGATCTATACAAGGCAACGATCGATGCAGCATTTAAAATTTTTCCATTAGTTAGCATTTTCTTGACCTGAACTGTAGTTAATGACTCAGTTTTTATGTTTTCCATTAATCCAAGACGTGGTTCCTGTTTTTTAACAAGGTCATAAGCTACAAATATGTAACCTTTTTGTTCGAACATAGAATAATCTAAAGTATATTCTCCTACAAATAAAATCTTATTAGCATTATAACCAGTTTCTTCTTGAAATTCTCTAACTGCAGCATCCTTAGGAGACTCATAATCCTCTATATATCCAGATGGAATTTCATATTGTAATGAATCAACTAAATGTCTGTAACTTTTAATCATTAAAATTTTATCCTTTGAAAGGAATGGGACTACTGTAGAATAGTTTTTTCTTTTTCCTCTTATGTATATCTTTTTAATACCATTGATATCTAGCAAATCTTCATATAGTTTAAGATATTCATTAGAATAGACTTTTCGGTCAGACTCCAGAATTCTCCATCCATTCGGGGCGTTTTCTAGCATTTCTTTCAATATAATATTTTTATCTTAATAACCTATCCTGTTAAAAAATATTATTATAGAAAATTGAATTTGTTTTTTGGTATGGTTTCATAAGAATTACAAAATAAAGCTACAACACTATGTCATTAATCCGATATCATAAATCTAATTGGAAATAATATGAATTGATGCTCAATTAAAATCTAACCCGTATTTCTATTAAATAAAATAAATTCTTTCCTTCTTCACATTATCTATCCGCATTTTTACTACTTTAAACTTATAATTTAACAATAATTTTTTTATGAATTGAATTCTTTATAATAGAAGAAGAAAATAAAGGAAAGAACATCCTGAATATATTAGATCAAATTGAAATTTTTTTATTATTTTGGAAATGGGTAAATTCTACCTAACTGGATTGCATTTTTATTAATAATACTTTTCTTATATTTATTAGCGAAAATAAATAAACTTGATAACTCAAGTTATCACTAATTTTTTTTTAATTCCAAAATCGATTTCGTATATCTACAATTTCTTTTCTATTCTTAAAGATAAATTTTTTATTAACAATATAATTTAGAATAGATGCAACTAATATTGCGATTATGATTACCCAACCGTAATCAAGATTAGTTTTTCCGAATCCATATACTATTGATAATTGTATTATCACTCCCACAGAATTAAAAATAAAATATTTTAAGTATTGTCTGAATATTATATTATATTTCATATTCCTATCCTGAAAAGTCCAAATTTTATTAAGCATAAAATTAGAAGATAATGAAACTATTATTCCAAATATACTCGATTGAATATGATCGAGGTGAAAATATGTAAAAAAGAAATAAGATATTATGTAGTTTATGACTAGTCCAATTCCACCAACTATATAGAATTTTGAAAGTTCGCCCTTGTTATAATAAACCTTGCGAATAGCGATTAGAAAAGGATTAAAGGAAGAAGATTTTTCTCTAAAATTTTTATAGTTTTTCAATTAAAATATACTTCTTGTGGCTTTGCATCATTTATACTTTTTCTATAAAAAGAAAATCCAATTCGAATATATGATTTTTCCATTAAGTTTACACGTTTTTCACTAAGTATATTTCACATTTCTCCTTATTTAGCACTGGACCTGCATTTACAGAATTTACTCATTATAGATTAGATGCTAAGATAGAGACTTTCGGCTTACTTTCATAATAGTACATGCTATCGTAATACTAGACATCCTACTATAATTTAGAATGAGTTGAATCGAAAATTAAACTGATTAATTTTCCAATAGAGCTGCGGGTTAGAATTAGTAAATTCTATGATTCTTTGTGGAACAAGATTGACTACGATGATTTATCTCGTTCTACATCTTCCAACCGTTGTATTCCAGGACCTCATACCTTGCCTAAACTTTAGGAAGTATAAGAAAATTTTCGGTCATCTTACTCAATTTAATATGTTTTCATTTTCAAACCTAACCTCTTTTAGATTACTAAATTTTATTCTGATTAGTTTCGTCAATTAATATAAAATATTTTTTATCAATAGGAATGTCAAAACTTTTTCTCTAGAGTTAGGGAAATCAGTGAAAATAATTACAAATCATGTTACAAGAATTGAAATCGAGAAATAGTTAATAACAATGTTCTATCAGGATTTATAATATCTATCATATTTATAAATATTGTAAAAAAAATTAAATTATAATATAAAGTTTTATAATATCGGTGAATTTTAATATTAGTTTATAGTATTTATAATTAAATGTTGAAGTTTTTATTGCAGAAAAAAAACAATTGTACTAGCTGTAACCAAAAATTTAGAACCTCTGAAGAATTGTTCAAGCACGCAAAAGAAATCCATAAACAACTTGTCCGAAAATGT
>DASUZI010000022.1:0-2352 GCA_036376955.1 Nitrososphaeraceae archaeon | reverse complement strand
TTTAGTATTTTAATCTAGATGAAAAATATGATTAGTGATTTAGATTACAATTCTTCATTTTGCATGTAAAGTAGTCGTCAAAACATTGAGTTCCATCTTGATATACAGCATAGTTCGTTCTATCAGGCTTTTCTTAAATGGGGAATGTATGTGATGCTTTAATCTGAGGAATTTACAGGTCATCGGATACCAGGTACCGCCGTCGGTTGATTCAGGATGTTTTCCACGAATCTTTACTACATCTAAGAGAAACCTTTATGCTATTAGCATGTTTCTCTCATTGGATATAGACAGTGCGAGAATCTGCCTGGTTTCAGGTTCAATTGCTACAAAAAGCCATACTAACTTTGATCTAACTTTGATTAAGGTCTTTATCGACGATGTATTCCTCCATTTTCTTTCTTTTTGAGAATATTTATGTTCGTTTGTACTTTTAAATCCACTTCCAAAGGAATACGAAGCTACTATTGACGATGTGCAAAAATGAAAGCCTCCTAGTAACGCTTTCAAATGACAACACAAGAAAATACAAATACAAACCATAGCAACATATTCTGAGATACTCTATTTAATTTACTAAACCTAGAAGGAATGGAACATTTTCGAGTTATAATATTTTCTTAAGTTAACAGGGCCATTTCAACAGAGCATCGTGCGTATGCTATATGAAAATTGATTTATAGACAGCGATCAAATTTAATTAGGTTATCGATCCAAAATTAAAATTATACGACAGATAATCTCAATGCTTGTTATAAAATAAATATATCTATTTTTAAGATCTTTATTTAATTATTTTCCTTTGTTATTGTTTTATCTATTTTAATAGTATCATCAAAATTAATCTGAGCTTGTGGGACTGTTAAATCTATGCCGTTCCTTTGGAATATTTCATATATATTTTCTCTCATATCTGATTGTATTCTCAAAAATTCATTTGATCTTTTGGTATAAGCCCTTAATTCAAAAACAGCTGCAAAATTATCGAATCTTTTTAAGATGACATATGGTTGTGGATTGTCAGAAATTATGCCAGATGTATTTGAAGCGGCCTCTACAAGTAATGATTTTATCTTATTTTTGTCATTTCCATAAACTATGCTAACTTCAATGGATATTGCCAAGTGCTCAAAGCCGCTATAGTTTACTATTTGATTCTGTAATAATGATTGATTAGGAACGGTAACAAGTTCATTTTTAATTGTTTTTATTTTTGTATATATAAGAGAAATTTCGACAACATCTCCTAATAAGATATCATCTTGATTAGTACTAATTCTGTCTCCTATTTTAAATGGCCTTGCAGATAACAGAATTATTCCTGCAATTGCATTGCTGATTGTATTCCGGGATGAAAAACCGATAACAGTACCCACAACTACACTTATTGCCCCGGCGGTAGCACCATTAATTGATGAAAATTGAGATAGAATTATTATTACGGCTATAATAATAATTATAATCTTTATTATAGAACGAATACCCTTAAGCTCACCTTTATCCAAATTTAGAGAATTAGCGGCTCTTTTGAGAAAGTAATTAATAATAAAATAAATGATTAAGGAACACATGATGGTTATAGATGATACTAATAACCCGTCAAACCACCATGAATGAATAAATGTTGTTGGTGCTTGTGCTGATGCAGATTCAATAACGATGGGCTTGTCTTCAATCTCAACAAAATCTTCTTGTGCTAGTATATAATTGACGGTTGACAATCCAAATATCACCGACAGTAAAACATGATAACCATATATTATAATTAGTATTCTATCGATTTTCTCTTTCCACATTTAGTTATGGTGATAACATATTAATAAGGTAGCGAGTTTTATTCAGTGATAATAAAATAAAACATTTAGGAATTAATAACCAGAAAGTTCTACCTATATCGGTTAATATACGATCGTGTGTTCTAGGAAACCATCAACATTCATTTTCGCTTCAGACATCTCTGAATATGGATTTTTTTGGTCTTTCTGTCTGCTCGTGTCTGCTATTCTATTTACTTTGATTGAATATTGTTTCTTAATATTTATGTAGATCTAAAAATCGACTTTTTCGATTCTATATTACTTTATGTCGATCATCTCGATTTCATAATTAATAGAGGTATATTCTTTTCTATAGTAAAGATTACTTAATTATAAAAATTATCTTCTATTCTAACCTTATTAAATAGGTTATCTATTCTAATAGCGTGTTGGATGGTCTTATTTTTTACTCAGAGGATCATTATTTAGTAAAATAATAGTATTTAAACAATCTTTACTTTTTTATCGGCTCTGTTCACTTAAGCACTTCTAACTCCTTGTTATGATAGTAGATAAATAGATTCAGCCAATTCTT
>DASUZI010000021.1:0-7321 GCA_036376955.1 Nitrososphaeraceae archaeon | reverse complement strand
TTATTTCTCTTGTTAGTAGTGGCGAGTTAACACATATTATTTCAATAATAATTTATGGTATAATAATTTACTATATGTTTACAGACAAAGTAAAATTATTTTTTGGCAGGGTGAAGGAACCAACTACCTAATTTCTTTTTTACACTATTAAGTAAATATTTTCAAGTTTAATCTTGATAATATTGCTATCTCAATTAGCAATGAAAAGGAAATACTTTCCTATTATTTATCAAATCTATTAAAAGAGAAAAATGACTGTTAACCTTATTTCTGGATTTTATTTGGCTCATAATTGAGGACTATCAGAGATGCCATCTTTTCTCTACCTCACCACATAATCCAGCAACAAATACCTCTTGACCTTTTCTTAATGTATAATGGTAAGCACCTGAGCTACAAGTCTATTAATAACAGATGTTTGAATCCCTAGAATAAATGCACTGGTATTACACCAATCGTTTGCATCTTAATTTTCAACTTAAAGTTTATAGCATTTAATTGTCCTGATCAGTGGATAGCATAGATTATTGTAGTTTATGTCAAATTATAAGACATATTATGAAGTTTTAAAAATACTTAAATTTGTGTTGATTATTATTCATAGTAATAATATAAGATGATAAAAAAAACATCTAAACAAACTAGTAAAGAAAAAAAAAATAAAACTGATACTAAAAATAAAAAGAAACAGACATTAAATAAATCTAAATCTTCTAATCGGAATTCTAAAAATATTTCGAATAAACCTAAAAAAACCAATAAAATGAATTCAAAAAGTAAAAAAGAGATAGTTTTAAAAAGATCAAGTGGAAGAGAAGAGAATTTTGATACAGGTAAGCTTACTCAAACGGTAAGTAGGTCAGGTGTTTCCTTTCCAGTAGCAAGAGATGTAGCAAAATCAATAACAAAGAAAATAAAAAAATCAGTACAAACTAAATCAACTGGAACAACAAAGAAAAAACAAAAACGATCTTCAACAATACCTACAAAACAACAAAAAATAAAAATAAATCCAAAAAAAGACTCGGAAAAAATTATTGTTACTGCAACTCAAATCAAAAGTTTGATAGATGATGAATTAAAAGATAGAAATCAACAAGATCATAGCCCATCATTTTCCGGTAATACTACTACTGCTACTATAGGTGAAGAATCATCTATAAAATTAACCCTCAATGATAGAGAACCAGTATTGGATAAAGTTGCAGCAAATAAGAATAAAGTTCTCTATGACCCTAGTAAACAAAAAGGAAGTTCTTAAAAAACCTTTTGTATCTCAATATCGTGGCTTAATTTTTAGATTTCAAAATTCATTTCTTTTTTTAATTTTATACATAATAAGTTAAATATTAAGGACATCATACAGTATTAAAATTTTTTTCCAACATAATTTACGTTATTCCAGATATTTGAAATTCCACAATGATCTTAAAATATAGAAAATTTAATCATTCTCTTTGAATTAGTTTAGAGATATAATATTTTTAGTATTGAATATTATATTTGATTGGTAAAGAAATTGTAAATTTATTTCTTTATTTGTACTTACTTTATGGAATGTTTGTACTATAATTTTCTTATCTTTTCCTGTGATATCAAATTAAAATAAGTAAATCACTTATATAATAAATATGAAATATAGAAATAGGACAGAAATAGTGGCTAATATACTGGATGCTGCAAATGGAGGAGCGACTAAGACAAAAATTATGTACAAGGCTTTTCTAAGTTATAACCAATTAAAAGAATATTTTTCTATTTTGATAGAAAACAATCTAATAGAATATCTTGATGGAACTCACAAATTCAAGACTACAGAAAAAGGGTTAAACTTTCTCAAAATGCATAATGAAATTGGAGAATTATTACAAACTACAATCACAAATCACTAATTAAATTTTTGAGGAGAATAGGTATAATTATTGATGTACTTTAGCAAACTTCTCTGCTACGATTAAATATATTTCTTTGAATTTACAGGTCCAACTTTTAATTTTTGTAAATAATAAATGAGATTTCCAAGTATATTATTATCGTTTTTTCTCTTTTCGTAACTCATTTTTATACATTAATCTGGTATTCTTCTCCAACCATTTCTATTCCCAAACATTACTTTTTTGCAATAGAGATAGGAACATTTATTATTAGTTTTATTATTTAGGATTTTCTTTATTTACAAAAATATTATTGGTTGTGTAGTACGTAAGTTTAGTTATATTTATTGAGTAGAAGTTTTATTCATTTTAAATTGAAAATAAATGTAATCATATAAAGGGAGGTCAACTCATACGATTTATAAATAATGTAGAGGATCATGTTTAAATATTTGAGTATATAAAATTAAGAAAATTCCTTTGAATTGTATCATAAATAAGAAATTATCACGTTCCTGAAAGATTAATCAATTAAATATTGTTGATATATATAGAGTATCTTTGACTAGTTAGCAGGTATTATTTATCATGAATTTGAATGGAAATGATTTGCCAAAAAACTCAGGAATAGAATGGATAAGTAATGATAAATTAACTTGGATCAATATAGAAAAACCTACTCGTGAAAAAATGAAGATGCTCGAAATCCATTACCCTTTTCATGAACTTAATATCGAAGATTGTCTGTCGAAAATTCAAATTCCTAAAGTAGATCGTTACGGAGATCACGTATTTGTTATACTCCACTTTCCGACAATGGAAAATAAGGAAAGTTTCCCACGTTCGTCTCAACTTGCAATATTTGTAGGTTATGATTATTTAATTACAATTCATCAAGGAAATCTAAGAGCATTAACAGAGATATTTCAAATCTGTAAAATCAACCAAAATCAACGTAGTTCATTTATGGGAAATTCTTCTGGATACCTATTTCACAGCATTATAGATCTATTAGTAGATGATTTGCTTCATATTTTAATTAAAGTAGAAGGTAATTTAGATGATATAGAAGATTTAGTGTTCAATGAGAGGATTGCTATTGCAAAAGAGATTTCTCGTCTAAGAAGAGAAATAACTACTCTTAAGAGATTAGTATATCCTCTAAAACGTACAATATTGACTATTAGTAGAGAAATCCAAAAGTTCTCTGAAGAAGATCTCACTCTTTATTTTGATGATGTAAAAGATCATATTGACAAGGTGATTGAAGTCCTTGACGAATCAAAAGAAACTATAGAAATATTCAAAGATACAGACTTCATGCTTAGCGCTGAAAAGACTAACAAAATCTTGGCAATTCTAACAATACTTTTCACATTATCAATTCCTGCAACAATAGCGGCAACATATTATGGAATGAATGTAAATTTACCTGGAGGAATTGAAACAGGTGCAACAACATTTCTAGGACCTTACACAACATTTATAATAATAATTCTAATATCGATAATACCTGCAGGAGCCATGATATATGGGTTTAAAAGAAAAGGTTGGCTTGAGTTTTAATACAACCTGTATACTTTGTATTCATCATCAAAATATCTTTAATCAAATAATTATGTATGTTAAGAGAAGTATTTTCAAGTTATATCTTTTATTATCTAAAATTATTAGTATTTGCTTTTATTTTCTGCAGCATTGTAACTTCTATAGTATAACTGTAACCATTGTGTTTTCCGTGTGAAATGTTGAATCTGTATTAAATAGTATGATAAAATTGAAGATGATGAAATTGATGAAATTATTCTAACAAGTAATATTTTATATTGTTATACATTTGTAACTCTGCTAAAAGAGCATATAAACAAAAATAAGAGAATATCATGTATTGGACACAAGACATAAGAACGTACCTCTACTACATCCCAAATGTAAGAATCTACATTATGGATTTTTAAATTAAAAACATTTTAATCCTTGTTTTAGACTCTGTAAATTCATTTTCATCTTATCAATATAACCTAAATCTTTCTTCTGCTCCTCTTTATTCATTACTTCGATAGGGGATAATAATAAAACTTTTCCATTTGGAATTTCTGCTGCAAGTGTTTGAGATAATCTAGGGTCCTTTAGTTCTTCAGAGTAAATTGTATCTATACCAAGATCTTTCGCTATTGAAATAATTTGTATGATTTGTTGTGGAAGAATTTCTCCTTCTGGAGAATTTCCGTGAACGGCATGTTGATTCAAACCATATCTATTTGCAAAATATTGAAATGCTTCATGAAAAGTAATAAAATCCTTCAATTCACAATTATTAAGTGATGCCTTTATTAAAGAGTCCAAGGCATCAAGTCGTTGAATAAAATTTTTAGTATTCTGTTCATATGCTTTTGTATTATTTGGATCTAAATCAATAAGAGCACTACTAATGGTGTTAGAAATATTTTTGACAAAAATAGGATCTAACCAAACATGAGGATCGTATCTCGATGTATGATCATCATCTTGGCGACCTTGTCCTGAATTTTCTGATTCTTGTCCGCCTATTTTTATAAGTTGTAAATCTTTGCTAATGTCAACAATTAATGAATTACGAAACTGTTCCTTCTTACCAAGCCATGCATCAAAACCTATTCCGTTGTATATGATTACATCAGCTTCCATAATATTGGAGATCCGTTGTGGGGTTATTTCCCAATCATGTGGTTCAACACCAATGGGTATGACAGTTGTAACTATAGTATTATTTCCACCTATTTCTTTAGCAATTTCATAAAAAGGATAAAACGAAGCAACTACTTTAATTTTTTCTGTATCGTGTTTTGTATCACTAGTTTCATTTTGTTGAGCATATCCATTTGAAATACTTAATAATATTAGGATAGACACTATTATTAAAACTAAAAATTTCATAGTATTACCCAAAAGTTAATATCTATTTAAAATTTTCTTAAGATTTATAAATATTTAACTTGAAATTATTAATTTAAATATTAACAAAGTTGAATGAGATAATGAATGAAAAGTTTGAAATTTCTTGTATCATTTAAATCCCAGTTATATTAACATCTTACAATGTCTCTATATTTCTCTTTGTTTGGCATGAATAACCAATTTGAAAGTGTTATTAAAATTCTCATTAACCTTTGATTTAACAGACTGTATTGATAATAATAAGCCTTACCAAATAATATTTTTTCCTTGTCATTTAAACTATTTTCAAGGATTTGTTTATCCCCATATTACTACTAATAATGTCCACCTCTATAATTTTCTTGGGAGGTTACAACCTAGATTATGACATTCATAAAATCAAGAAAAAATTTCTTGCTAAATGTTTCTTTTTTTATGATAATTATTTTTATTATCTTTGTATTTTGATATTCTTTATATTTATTGAATGATTAGATCCTGAACAGGATATACTATACAAGAAAAATAGTATTTGCATGATCATCTAGTGTATCATAAATTAATTTCAATTATCAATCAACATTTATAATATTTGAATCCACCTTTAAAAATATAATTAAAATAAACAGATTTAGTTTTAATTTATTAATGTAATCTTACAATATTTTATTTTAAAAAAGATGGTACCGTCATAATTATGTTTGTTGCATCTTAATTTTCAAATTATATACTTTTTGCATAGTAGGTTGTATGTCTATATGGACCTTTTTCATTATTTCAGCAGGAGATGAATTCTTGTTTATCATAGAATAAAGTTTATAGAAATCATCCTCTAATTTTGATACATCGTTCAATTTAGTTTTATCAATTCCAATAAATGATTTCAAATACAACTGAAATAGAGTATTAATTTTCATCGCAATGGTTTTTGCGGTTTCATGTTTGGCATAATTCATGATAGTATGGTTTGATACGAAGAGCGGATTTTTACCATCGATACTATCGAGATTAGAGTTTTTGAGATTGTTAAGAGCATCAACAAAAAATGAACTTTCTAACTCGTCAATGGATTCGTTATTAGTAATATTACTAGTAGACTTTGTTGGTATTATATACAATAGATTAGACATATTTGTTAGATCAAAGTTTAGATCTATAGAGTCAGCATAATTTCTTAAAACTTCATCTACAAGAGTAACAACTACTAAAGCATTAGAAGTAATATTTGCTTTTGATAGTTCCTGATTATATCTTTTAGTAAACTCTCCATCATTAGCAACATCCTCGTCTGCATAAAAAGTTTCATAAACTAGTCTAGCAGCATCATCAGAATGGTCCATTGATAAGGTAACATTGGAAGGATAATTTTTCTTTGCTAATTCTAATTCTGTTTGTGTTTTCTCTATTAACGTTAAAAGATATACAGAGTCGTCTGATTCAAAACTATGTCCAAAAGCACTAAAGTGTTGAAAACTTAAGATAAAAACTACGGAAATTATAAATAAATATGGTTTAATCAAATTATATCACCTAATTTTGATAACATTCAAATAAATTTGTATAAAATGGTTTGTGTAAAAGATTTTTAATTATTTAATAAGTTAAACTAATACGTGAAATAATTGATAACAGCTTGCATTTAATCCGGAACAAGGAGAATTTTTATTCTCCTTTTCATTGATATCTAAATATCTCTTAATAATAGCACTGAGTCAAAAATTTAGTTTTGAACGGTTAAGCTTTAAAATTTTTTATTTATAATTAAATTTTAGTTTATTCCTATAAATGAAAATTATTCATCTTATCGGGCAGGCTATCATTCTATAAATTATAATTGAATTTACATCACTAATTTTATTAACAGTACTTTCGGTATTCAACTCAAAAGAGACAATAAGAAGATTAATTTCATATTTTTTCTCTCCAGAGATTTTTGTTAGTAATGATAAAGAATGTTTTTCCTTAATATGTAAAAACATACTGATCACTCATATCAACAAATAAATAAAATTGTATGGAACTTTATCGACTCTCCTATTAGTACTCATATCTAATATTATTAAGATATAAAGACATTGCCTAGATCACTTCCATTTTTTTGAACATTCAAATTCAAAAAGTGTATCATCACTTATTTTTGAATTTTTTAGGTTAGTGAAGAAATTCTATTTGATAACCATCCTTCTCTATGTAAACTGCATTAGGAGTCTTAGGAAAATTATGAGCGTACTCCAAATTAAGAATTTCATCGTGAAAAGATGTGTATAATTGAATATTGTAAAAGAAAAATTAATACCAATAACAAGATAAAATATGTTTTGCTCATATTCTCTTTTTTAGATAGATGATATTCAATACAATACAATATAATTTTAAATTTTTACTTTATTCCTATTAATATTTTAAATAACTCCATAAAGATAATTTTGATTTTTCTATGTAAATTTACACTTTCAAATTTAAAGTGAAATATAATGTTATTACAATTACGTCTCATAACAGAGATTGATACTCGAGTACATTATTCTTAT
>DASUZI010000020.1:0-46389 GCA_036376955.1 Nitrososphaeraceae archaeon | reverse complement strand
TAGGTTCATTCCCTCTCTTCCCGCAAGGCTGCTATATATTATAGGCTCAATTGTTCTAGTCATTGGAATAATTATGGTTATATTATATTTTGTATTTGGAATCATATAATGAATTTCAAATTATAAATTTAAAATCCATTTTACTTATTATTTTATAAAAAATAATGAATTAGTAACTATGATTAAGTAACTTCTAATATATATAATTGTAGAGTATTATGTTATACTTCAAGAAAAAATCAAAATAACTATGTAACATCAATAAGTACTTGATGAATATAATAATTATAAAGTATATTTATTATGAAACACTAAATTTTTCATAATTGAATATAATTTATAAATTTTACAAGTTTAAGAAATATTTAGTCAACATCCAGATAGATGAATTCTTAATCTATTTTTACAATAAAATTCTCTATCTAGTTCCTGTAAATAAGAACATATTATAATTCAATATACATATTATATGAACTAAAATTCCCAATCGTTTAAGTTTTATCATTGATGAAATAATAGAGAATAGGTTTTCGTTCATCTGTGTATCATTAGTATTTAATTCAATATTATATAAAAATAATAAATTAATTTTTGTGCACAAAGTAATGTTAGACATTTTAATAACATTGATATGTCTAATTATTTTTACAATATTTACTACGATCTTAATTATTTATATATCATTGAAATCTATCATCGTATCTAGCAAATAATTTTTATTAAATTTCAAAAGCTTAATTTTTGATTGATTATCAATTATCTCATATAATATTGTGCTCTTAAAAAGGAATTAACAGTTATATAAATCATAAATAAACTTTAAACAATAGTTTTTTGTCGTAGTTAGTAGATATAGATGTAGTAATATTTAGAAAAATAATTAAATTGAATTTATTCTTAACAGTTATCAATAATGGTTTCTTCTGCTAATTTACATGTGACTTTTATTGCAGTACTAACTTTGATAAAAAACTAATATAATTACAGTATTATTGTTAACTTCTTTTACATTTTTCCAAATCTCTATATCAATAGACAATACATTTTTAAATTACATTATTTCATATATATTCAAGGAAGGATTAGATTTAGGCAAAAGAAAAGTTTTGAATGAGGCTGCATTAAAAGAGCTTGTTATGCCTCATGAAGGAGAAATGTTTGGAAGAGTTATAAAGTTAGTAGGAGGCGATAATGTTATTGTCAAATGCAACGATGGTAAAGTACGTACATGTCGTATTCGAGGTAAGATAAAAAGACGAATGTGGATAAGAGAAAATGATCTAGTGCTTCTTGCACCTTGGGATTTTCAATCTGACAAGGCAGATATAATTTGGAGATATATTGCAGCTCACGCTGATAAGTTAGATCAAGAAGGACATTTAAAAGGTTTAAATAAATAATTAATTCGCATTAATTTAATATTTAATTAAATATCTTTTAATAATAGAATTTGATATTAAATATATAGTTCATAAATGTAACTAACGTTATTTTAATATCATATTCTTACATGTATGTTATTTCTTTTTAAAAATTGTTTTACTTTTTTAACAGTAGATTTCTCATAATGAAATATAGATGCTGCTAAAGCTGCATCTACATTTGTTTTTTGGAACACTTCCAGCATATGTATTGGTTTCCCACATCCTCCAGAGGCTATGACTGGTATACTTAATTCTCTGCAAATAATTCTGTTCAACTCTAAATCATATCCTTCTTCAGTTCCATCTGCATCAATACTTGTTAAAAGAATTTCCCCTCCTCCAAGTTTTTCTACCTTTTTAGCCCATTTTATTGCATCTATGCCTGTTCTTTCTTTTCCTCCATATATCATAACTTCAAACCAATAATGCTTATTTTGTTTCATTTTATTCTCATAATTATCTTTTAAAATTGTCTTAGGCTCAGCAGTCGAATAATTTTTTTTAACATCTATTGCTACTACTATACATTGTTTTCCAAAAATAGACATTAATTCTGTAATTAATTCTGGATTTTTTATCGCAGATGTATTTATAGAAACTTTATCAGCTCCACTTAGTAAAATGTCTCTTGCATGTTCTAATTTTTTGATACCACCACCTACAGTAAAAGGTATGTCTATAACTCTAGCAACATTTCGTACTACCTTTTTAATAATATCTCGTTTCTGTTCTGAAGCAGTTATATCTAGAAAAACAAGTTCATCTGCTCCTTGTTGACTATATCTTTTTGCAAATTCAACTGGATCTCCTGCATCCTTCACTTCTTTAAAATTAATACCTTTAACTACTCTCCCATTGTCTACATCAAGACAAGGAATAATTCTTTTTGCTAAGGTCATTTTTTAAACTACTGTTAGAGCTTTTTTTACATCTATCTTTCCATCATAGAGAGATTTGCCTAGTATAACTGCAGAACAACCAATATTTTTGACTCTTATTATATCTTCAATACTGGATATTCCGCCACTAGCAATTATTTTTGTTCCATTTATGTTCGAAGCATATGAAAGTGTATCTAAATCTGGGCCATTCAAAGTTCCATCTCTATCCACTGATGTGAGTAAAAATTCTTTAACTCCCTTGGCCATGAATAATTTTATAGCTTCAACTACCTTAAATCCAGATGGTTGCCTCCATCCATCAATCATGACAATACCTTTATTTTGATCTATTGAAATTACTATTTTCTCTATTTTATCCTTTAATTGTTGTAATACTTGAGGCTTTTTGTATGCCAAGGTGCCTATAACAATTTTCTCTGCTTTTTTTTCAAACATCCTATTAATAGCATCAATAGATCTTATTC
The DNA here is from genome assembly GCA_036376955.1 of Nitrososphaeraceae archaeon. GTDB lineage: Archaea > Thermoproteota > Nitrososphaeria > Nitrososphaerales > Nitrososphaeraceae > TH1177. Next base: position 43,599 of record DASUZI010000020.1, on the reverse strand, counting down.
CTCCAGCTACCTGCACCGGAATATTTATCGAATCTATCATTTTTAAAATAATTTCTGTGTTATTTTGATTATTATTCCATCCAGTAGTCAAAGTAGCATCAAGATCTACTACATGAATTATATTTGCACCTTGAGTTTCCATTTTCTCTGCAATTTCTATAGGATTGTCACTATAAACAATTTTATTTCGAAGATCTCCTTTAACTAATCTTACTACCTTTCCTTCTAGTATATCAATTGCAGGTATTATATTCAATATTTACCACCACATATTGCCAAAAAATTCTTTATTATTTTCGCTCCATTTATCCCTGATTTTTCAGGATGAAATTGTGTTCCAAAAAGATTATTTTTCTCCACAACAACTGGTATATTACCTCCGTATCGAGAATTCGCAACTATTACTTTTTTATCTTTTGAAATTATACGGTATGAATGAACAAAGTAGACCCAACATTCATCTTTTAATCCTTGAAGGATTTTACATCCTTTATCTGTTATTTCTAAATTATTCCATCCCATATGTGGAATTTTTACCTTTTTTCTTGGAAGCATAATCACTCTTCCACTTAAAATTTTCAAACCTTCTAACTTTCCTTCTTCGCTATTATTAAATAACATTTCCATTCCTAGACAAATACCAAGAATAGGAAAGTTTTTTTCAAACAGATCATCAAAATCGTTTCTATATGGTTGTATTGATCGAATAGCAGGATCAAAGTTCCCTACTCCAGGAAGAATTAATCCATCATGTTTATGCATATTTTTTAAAGATTTAATTATGGAAACTTTTGTGGCTCCATTTCTTTCCAAAGAACATTTTAAACTATAAAGATTACCTGCACCATAATCAAAAATTGCAATATCATTCAATATCACATTACTCCTTTTGTACTTGGAATCCCATCTCTTTGATAATCTATACCTGAAGCCATTCTAAACGCTATTGCAAATGACTTCATTGCTGCCTCTATTTTATGGTGGTCGTTTTCGCCATATTGTATATTAATATGAATACATGCATTAAGATTTTGTAATAAACTTTCTATAAAATGTTCCAAATCCTCTCTTGCAATTCCTTCAATTTCCTTTCTTGTTAATCCTAAATTTACTTTATGGGTTTGTCTTTTGATTAGATCAATTGCTGAAATTGCCATTACTTCATCCATTGGAATTATTGCATATCCATATCTTCTAATTTGCGTCCTATTTGATAACGCATCATTTAGAGTTTGAGAGAGGGTTATAGCCACATCTTCAATTAAATGATGAGAAATACTATCATTTGATTTTGCTTCTAAATAAATATCTACCATACTATGCTTTCCAAACGCTGAGATTAAATGATCTATAAATGGAATTCCAGTTTTAATTTCTACTTTCCCAGAGCCATCAATATTAACGCTCACGCTTACATCGGTCTCTTTCGTAAATCTATCTTTGACGGATATTCTTTGCTGAGATTTATCCAAGTCAAGAGGTTTCGAATTCAACTAACAATATTCCTTATGATACTTTATTTAATATATGTGGTAAATCATTTACGCTTTTAATTATTATATCTGCTTTTTTCTCCATAAACTTACTAATTAACTCATCTTTATTACTACTACAGCCATAGATTCCACAAAAAACTATACTAGTTTTGGTTTTAATGTTTTTTTGATTTAATTCTTCTTCTGCTCTTCTAGCCATTATTAAATCTTCAACAGAGTCACCACAATAGAGAATATCGTTTCTTGTGTTAATTTTATTTATTACTTTTTTTAATCCATAGGGATTTGGTTTAGCGAATTTTCTGTCCTCATCCTCGAGAAATATGCTATTTTTTTCGTTTAACAAATAAAATTTATTATCTAGGGCATAGGCTGCTGCAATCTTACTTCTTCCTGAAACCATTGCAATTTTACTGTTAAATCTTTCTATTAGCTTTCTGATTGTATTATCTGTGATCACTATTCTATCATTTTCAATGAGCGGTTTTCCAAAATAGTGTTTTGATTTAATTTTATATCTTTTTAAAAATAATTCTTGTCCATAAAAAAATTCGTCAAATACAGTCGAAACTATACTGTCTCCAACCTTTCCAGGATAGTTCAAATAATCAAGAATTTTATCAATATTTTTTAAATAATTAGGAAAGGTTTTATTCGATGTTAGTTTCTTAATGTATTTCTCAACCGAGTCTATCCCCGTTTCATCAGCATGTTCTGCTACATCAATTAGAAATTTTTCAAGATTAGCATTTTGAAGATCTTGATATGATAATAGCGCTAAAATAATAGCATAGCTTGTATCAGTATCATTGTTGAAACCTCCAGTCTGTCTAAATTTCAAAATGATCTGATCTGTAATCAAATCTTTTAAATCTTTTTTAATCAAATTTCTGACTACAAATTGGACTGTATTTTTTATTGCTTCGTTATAAGATTTTTTTACGTCAATTAAAACTCCATCAATATCAAAAATAATATAGTCAATATGGAAACATCTTCTCAATGTATAAATAAAATTAACATTATTTATTTTTTGATACATTACATTATATTACCTTATCTAATGATCTTAAAAATTTATTATTCATCATTTTTGTTCCGATAGTTACCCTAATATGACCTCCTTTTCTATCTTTTATTCTTCCTATGGTTTTAACTGCTATATTGTCTTTTTTTAATTGAGTTAAAATTCGTTCATATTTATTCATGTCAGGAATTTGAAAAAAAATGAAATTAGACTCAGTTTGAAAAACTTTTATTTCATTATTAATTTCTTTTAAATAATCTAATATTCTTTTACGTTCGTTCTTAATAATTTTAATAGTTTTCTCAATATATTTTGAATCCCTTAATATCTCACTTCCTATATCCAAAGAAATATTATTTATTGCATAAGGATATTGAATAATAGTTTTAAATATACGTGAAAAATCTTCGTTAGCAATACAGTACCCTAATCTTGCTCCTGCTAATCCAAATGCTTTTGATAGCGTCCTTAATAGTATTATATTCTGGCTTTTTATTGTTTCAGAACAAAATGAGTAACTAGCAAACTCTACATACGCTTCATCAATAATTATTAATTTATCATCAAAATTTTTAATTATATCTATTAATAATTTCTTATCAAATTGATTACCAGTAGGATTGTTTGGTGAACAGATGTATATTATTTCAGATTTTTTTGCGCTTTGAATAAACTTTTTTTTATCAATTGAATTATCATGTAGAAGAGGTATTTTGTCTATTTTTATTGAATATAATAAACATCTATCAATAAAATAAGAAAAAGTAGGAGTAAAGGTAGTTACTCTTTTTTCTTTTCCAAAGACTGACAGGATTAAATCTATTATTTGATCAGAGCCATTTCCAATGGCTAAATATTTTTTATCTATTTTAGTATATTTTGAAAGCTGGAGATAAAAATCATCAACTTGATCTAATGGATATTCTCTTAAATCTTCTTTTTTTGCAGCTTTAATTGCTATTTTTTTGATAAACTCTTTTTTTAAAGCAAGATTTTCGTTTGCATCTAGTTTTAATCCTTCATTTTTTTCTGGTTTTTTGTAATAATCTAATTTTCCTATTTCACTTAATTTTGTTTCAAACCATTTATCCATATTTTATTTCTCATCTTTTATTTTTTGATTTGTAATATCTTTTACTCTTTCTTTAACAGCTTCATAATGATTAATCAGACCTTCTTCTTTAGTTATTATCTTGATATAAGGTTCAATTTCCTCAAGCTCTTTCTTTGAAGCTTGAACTAAATTTGCAATTCGGATAAAATCTAATATTGATAAAGATGATCTTGATTTACCAAATCCCATAGTAGGAAGAACATGATTTGAACCTAAACAATAGTCACTAGCTGCAGACGGAGTATTTTCTCCAATTAAAGTAAGTCCTGCAGACGTAATTTTTTTAACTATTTTTAATTCATTCTTAGCCATAACCTGTAAATGTTCGGGAGCTATTTCATTAATAAATTCTATTGCTAAATTTTCATTTTCTGATATAGCGATAAATCCATTTTCTTTTAAACTATTTGTAACTATTTCCTGGCGTGAGATCTTACTTTCTAAAATATTATTAATTTCATCTTCGACTGTATTTGCAAATTCATATGAATTAGTTACTAATCCACATAACGTATCTTTACTGTGTTCTGATTGGGAAATCAGGTCTAAAGCAACATATTTTGCATTAGATTTATCATCTGCATAAATTACTAATTCTGTAGGACCTGCTAACATATCAATTGATACTATATTTGAAACCAATAATTTTGCAATTGTTACATACATTCCACCTGGACCTACAATCTTGTCCACTCTCTTGATGCTACCAGTTCCAAATGCTAATCCTGCTATACCTTGTGCTCCTCCAATTTTGTATATTTCATTAACTCCACAAATATCAGCTGAAACTAACGTAAGGGGATCTATTTTTCCATTTAACTTAGTTGGTGTTATTGCTACTATTCTTTTGACTCCCGCTAATTTTGCTGGAGTTACACACATTATGAGTGTACTTGGATATCTGGCAGATCCACCGGGAACATAACAACCAACGCTAGGAATAGGTTGGATTATGCGTTGTATGTTTTCATTTTTTATATATAAAGATGATATTTTTTTAAGGTGATCTAATAGAATAGTTTCATTTCTTACCAATCTATCTCTAATAAGTTTAATAGTTTTAATATGATCATCGGAAATACAATTGTATGCTTCTTCTATTTCTTCATTACTGACTTGAAATGAATCTAGCTCCACTTTATCAAATACAGATGTATATCTTTTGATAGCATCATCACCACAATTACGAACATTTTCTAAAATCTCCTGTGTCTTTTTAATTGCATCTTCAGAAAAATTACTTGATACTCTATAACGTATGCTTTCTACATCTAGTTTAGCATTTTTAATTGTGATTCTATTAATCAATTATTATTCTTCTTTGTCTAAGTTGATCTCTTCTAATGGTAATATTTGTCTTGGTTCTGATACAACTAAGCCCTGTGCTAATTTTCTCATAATTGGAACAATTTTTATAAATTCATTCTTATCAATAATTGTATTCACTCCATACCATCCTTCTTCACTCAAATCGCTAACTGTAGGTCTCTTTAATGCTGGTAAGGTAGAAAGTAATTTACTTAAATTTTCTTTCCTGACATTAACAAAAATATGCAGTTTTTTTCGTGCTTCTACCACTCCCTTTAATAATGCAATCATATCTGCTATCTTCTCTCTCTTTTTATTATCTTTAAGAGAATTTTTATTTGCGATTAGAACAGAAGTCGATTCCATAATTGTATCTATAATTTTTAAATTATTCTGGGCTAAAGTTGTTCCAGTTTCAGTAATATCACATATAGCATCTACATCTTCTGGTGGCTTAGCTTCTGTTGCCCCAAACGAGAGAAATATTTGAACATTTTTATTTTCGCCAACTCTAAGCCAAGGGGTGATAATCATAGGGTTGCTATTTCCAAAATATTTCTGGTAGGCAATTTTAGATTTTATATAATTTGCTGTAGTAGTAAGATATTCTGCAGATATTCTAAGTGGTTTTTCTCTTCTTACATGATCTATAATCATTTCATCCAAAGTATTAAATTGAAAACTTTCTGGTATAGCTATTACTTGTTTTACTCTACCATATTCTAAATCTAGTAAAATTTTTACATCTGCATTTGCTTCTTTAATCCAATCTCTTCCAGTAATTCCAACATCATATAGCCCTTCTTGTACATATGTAGGAATTTCCTGTGGCCTCAGAAGCTTAACTTCTATTTCTGGATCACTTAACTTAATTCTATAAGTTCGTGCTCGACCGCTTATTTTTTGCCATGCTTCTTCAAGAATCTTTAAGGTTGCTTCTTCAATAGTTCCCTTAGGTACAACAAATTTTACTATGTGAGCCATAACTATAACAAAAAATTTTTCTTCTCATTGGATATATATCTACTTAGTATTAATTCCATTTTTATTAATTAATTTGATAATTTCTTCAGCCTTATTTACAGTAACATTATTTTCTTGGACAAGTCTGTTTGCAACGATATTGATTTGTTCATCGGTTGCTCCTGCAGTTATGGCTATATTTCGAGCATGTAATCTCATATGTCCTCTCTGAATTCCTTCATCCGCTAATGCACGGATTGCAGCAAAATTTTGAGCTAGACCTACCGCTATCATTATTAAAGCAAGCTCTTTGGCTTTCTTTATATTTAATATTTTCAAAGATACTTTCACATACGGATGTACTGAGCTTATTCCTCCTACTATTCCTATAGCCAATGGAATCTCGATTTCCCCAACTAAATCTCCTTCTCTTGAACTATACCATTTAGTCAGAGATCTATATTTTCCATCCTTTGAAGCATATGCATGTGCAGCTGCTTCTATAGCTCTAACATCCTGCCCTGTTGCTATAGCTACTCCATCAATTCCATTCATCAAACCTTTGTTATGTGTAACCGCTCTATATATGTCAGAATATGCAAATGCATATGCGTATAAAATTCTATTTACACCATCCAAGCCACCAACCAATTCTTTTGGAAAAATAGCTTTACATCTAGCCATTCTTTTTGTTGAATAATTCGAAAGAATTTTCAAAATAACTGTACATTTAGTTAGTTTTTCTAATTCTGAACCAACTAATTCGCACATCGTGTTAATTACATTTGCGCCCATTGCATCTCTTGTATCTATAATTAATTCGATTATTATCATATAACCCATTTTGTTGCTGCTTTCATCAGAGATTTCCCTTAATTGTAAATCAATTGCATGTACTGATCTACTTTTTGAATTTGATATTTCCAGTAACTTTTCTTTATTATTCAATATTATTTTTTTTATTTTATCTCTTTCTTTCTTGAAAGAAAATTTGTCTTTATTATTTCTTTTATCTCGTGAAACTAATTGGATCTGTCCAATCATGATGGAATTATCTGCTTCAGCTAAAAATCCTCCTTTTATACTTGCAATTTTCGCAGCTTTACTTGCAGCAGCGATAACAGATGGTTCTTCAATAGCCATTGGAATTAAATATTTTCTTCCGTTTATAACAAAATTAGTAGCAATTCCTAAAGGAATAGGTATAAATCCTATTGCATTTTCAATCATGTTGTTAATTTTATTAAAAACAAAATTTTTTGGAAAGTCTTGAAAGATTTCTGAATCTTCTTCAGTAATGTGTGTTTCTTTTTTCAAATATTGCAAGCGTTCCTGAAGATCTAACTCATAAAATTTTTTGATATTTTTGTTATTTTCCTTCTTATTAACTTTGTCCACAAGGGTTTATGGTTTAAGTATTTTTAAAATTTTATCATCATTATCTTGGATAATTCCTCTTCCATCGGTATTGCTAGTCAGTACATATAAGGTACCATCACTAGATTCAACAACATCTCTAAGTCGACCATAACCTACTAATATATTATTTTGTTCTCCTGATTCTAAGTCTATTTGTCTTAAATGAGAACCTTTGAGGGTTGTTACGATTAGATCATTTTGATAACCTAGTTTATCTGATGAAGCAAACGTTATACCAGAAGGTGCAATAGCAGGATTAAAACAAATAATAGCTTTCTGAGAAATATTTGTTCCTTTACATTCTTCTTCTGGCCATCCATAGTTCATTCCTGAAATAATCAAATTAATTTCATCAAATCCTGATGAACCATGTTCTGATGCATACATCTGTTTTGTTATGGGGTGCCATGCAATTCCCTGAACATTTCTATGTCCATATGAATAAATAGAAGAGTAATTGAATGGATTATCCGAAGGAATAGATCCATCAGGATTTAATCGTAATATCTTACCTGCAAGTGAAGAAAGATTTTGTGCTAAAAGAGGATCCGACGCATCCCCAGTAGTTATATATAGCTTGTAATCTGGTCCAAACTTTATTCTTCCTCCATTGTTATATGGTGACCCAGGAATAGAATCAATTATTATATCTGATTCAATAATTTTGTTATCTTTTTCTTTTAAAAGTAAAACTTTATTATAAAGTTTATTATCTTTTACATAACTATGATAAATATACATTAAATGATTCTCTGTAAAGTTAGGATGAAGAACAATTCCTAATAATCCTGAACCTCCATCTTGTGCAACTCTGATATAAGCTACTGGTTCATCTAGAAGATTTCCTTTTTCATCAATTACCCTGATCTTTCCATCTCTTTCAGTAAAAAATATTCTATTGTCTTTTGCAATATCTATAGCCCAAGGTGTTGATAGATTTTTTGCAATTATCTCAATACCTTTACTCTGATTCGTTGTATTACTCAAGAGTGAGGGCTCTGGGATAGGAATAGTAGTATCTAACGGAGATATAAAAATTGTAACTATTGCACTAATAACGGCCAACACAGCCATTACTACTACTAATCTTTTATCCATTAATGCGAGTTTAATTATTAAAGTCTAATAAATTTTACATCTGATCAAATTTATTAGATAATCTTTTTAACAATATAAGCGCAGATGAGGAGATTTGAACTCCTGATCGCCCGAAGGCGAATCGGCTTGCTTTAACCTTGAAGATTACTCAAGGCCGACGCATTATTGTGTTCTGTATAGAAGACCACTCTGCCACATCTGCACAAAGATAAATCAAATATCCTCCTATTATATATTTTAATGATTTTAAATGTTAGTATCTAAAATAATAGCAAGTTAACCTAATTCAAAAACATTTTAAGTAAATTAGGTATAATTTGACAATTGTTTTATATAGAAAACCTTTTCCTAATATTTTTAATTAATATATTGTAAATTATTTAATAATCTAATTTTTTTGTCAAAGTTTTTAATGTGTATAACGATACGTAACAATGGTAAATAATTTATTTATTGATTTTTATCAAAAACACTTATTTAATATCCTTAATCACATAAAATAGTTAAAAATGATTCCAATTAACAGACCTTGGATAGATAACGAGGAGAAACAAGAAATTATTAAAGTCATTGATGAAAATGCTCTAACTAGTGCTGCAAGAGATGGTGGTAAAAGAGTACAAGAATTTGAATCATCTCTACGAACATTTTTAAATGTTAAACATGTAATCTCCGTTAATTCGGGTACTGCAGCTTTGCATGCAGCATTACTTGCACTTGATATTAAGACTGGAGATGAAGTATTACTTCCCTCTTTTACCTTTGTAGCAACTGCCAATGCAGTGGTTGCATCTGGAGCGAAACCCGTTTTCGTAGATATTAATACTAAAGATTATACCATCGACCTTTACGATTTAAAGAAAAAAATTTCTAAAAAAAGTAAAGCTATAATACCTGTTCATCTTTATGGTCATCCTGCAGATCTAACTGAACTGAATGAAATTGCAAATCAGTATTCTATTTATATTATTGAAGATGCATGTCAATCATTAGGATCAACTTATAAAAATAAACAAACGGGAACTTTTGGAACGATGGGATGCTTTAGTATGTATGCTAGCAAAGTGTTAACAGCTGGGGAGGGTGGAGCTATTGTAACAAATGAAGATAAAATAGCAGACACATTAAAGATGATCAGAAATCATGGCATGGTTGAAGGATATGATACACGACTATTAGGGCTTAATTATAGACTTCCTGAATTAAGTGCTGCAATAGCCAAAATACAAATGAGAAAATTAAAAACAATTTTGGATCGTAGAAGACGAAATTCCATATTATTATCTAATTTGCTAGAAACAATTAATAAAAAATATAACATTAAAATTCCCCAAGAAGATCAAATAAAGAAATTTAATTGGTATCTTTATACATTAGCATTTAACGGTTCAAGTAATGATATAAACTTACGAGATCACATCAAGAAAAAACTGATAGAAAATGGAATAGGGGTAGCTGTCTATTATGATCCTCCTGTTCATAAAACACCTTTTTACCAGAAATTTTCATTGAATGATGATCTACCAAATACTAATTGGTCAAGTGAACATGTTTTATCTCTTCCAGTCCATCCGGGGGTGTCTGAAATAGATATACAAAACATAGTAAAGGTGTTCGAGAAAGAATTACAAAATACCATCTAATTATTTAAAAGATTTATAATTATTTTTCGATATTTCTCTTAAATTAATTTTTTATTAGTTTAGGACAAACTTTTTTATAATACTATGTAGTGACTTAGCAACAGGAATGGCGTTAGATACTGGTGATACTGCATGGATGATAGTCGCAACAGGACTTGTCATGTTAATGACACCTGGTTTGGGATTCTTCGAAGCTGGTTTAATTCGATTTAAGAATGGTCTTTCAGCAATAATGCACACGTTTTCTGGGTTGGCAATTCTTTCCACCCTGTGGTTTATTGTTGGTTTTACTTTGGTATTCGGACCTACTCAAGGTGGGATAATAGGAGGGTTAGATCATGTATTCTATAATGGAGTGAAGGTTCATGAAGGATTTGGAATAAACGTTACAATTCCTGGAGTGACTTTTGCAACATATCAGATGATGTTCGCTGTTATTACTCCTCTATTAATTTCTGGTGCATTTGCTGAAAGAATCAAATACAGTGCATTTTTCATATTTGCCATAGCTTGGAGCTTATTCATCTATTTCCCATTAGCTCATTGGATATGGGGAGGCGGATGGTTAGCACAGCTTGGTGTATGGGACTTTGCAGGTGGTATAGTAATACATACAAGCGCGGGTATGGCCGCTCTTGCTGCTGGACTTGTCTTCGGAAGGAGGAAGAATTTCGGACCGCAAATAATGGTCCCCCATAATTTACCACTAGCAGTAATAGGAGCTACTATGCTATGGCTGGGATGGTTTGGATTTAATGCTGGTAGTGCATTAGCTGCTAATGGCGTTGCAGGAAACGCTCTTTTGACATCGCAAATAGGAGCTGCAACGTGTACGTTAGTGTGGCTATTTCTATCATGGAAACGTTCAGGTAAACCTTCCATAGCAGCAGTCATAAATGGTGCAATATCAGGACTTGCTGGGATTACACCTACTGCCGGTTACATTACTGGAGAAGCAGCTTTTGTTCTGGGTATCGTTCTAGGATTTGGATCATACTATGGTATAGTATTATTCAAAGAAAAACTAAAGATAGACGATGCATTAGATGTTAGTTCCGTTCACGGTGTAACAGGTATGTTGGGTGCTTTAGCAATAGGAGTGGCTGCAAGTCCTTTGGTAATGCCAAATGGACCTGTAGGGTGGCTATATGGAAATCCAGCACAACTCGGTATACAGGCATTTGGAATTGCCGTTGCCGCAGCCTTTGCGTTTGTTGTATCTCTAGCAATTTTCAAGATCATAGATAAGACTATTGGCCTAAAAGTATCAGACGAGGAAGAAGAAGCAGGCTTGGATATAACCCAACATGCAGAAAAAGCATTCAATGACTAGAACCAAATTTTTTTCTTTTTTTTATTAAAACTAAAATAAACTCATTTTATTCTATATAATTAGTTAGCAACAGCAAATGATCTTGTATATAAAGAAACTGTTTTTAATTCGCACATGATTTATATAATAATATGTTCATGGATAAAATAGATATAAATGCCAATAGATCCAGACTTTCCAAAAAATCATCAAGTAATTGGTAAAATCCAACTTTCTGATGGTGAACATTTCCACTATAGATGGGGACCAGGTAAACCCGGTGAAGCATCTGAAAATGAAGAAGTAAAAGCAGCTTACGCTGCAAGAGGCGAAGAACAAGTTCCATTAGGTGTAAGTGGTACCATGGTAGCAGTAGATTGGGATTCTTGTGTAGCTGACGGTGCATGTATTGAAGCCTGTCCTGTTCAAGTATTTCAATGGTATAGGACAGAAAAGGATGTTCCTGCCAAAGATGCCCATAACGAAACATTTGAAGGAACTGGCTCCGCAGTAAAGGAAGAGAGAAAAGATTATACTGATAAAGCAGATCCTGTCAGGGAACATGATTGTATCTGGTGTATGGCGTGCGTTTCAGTTTGCCCACCACAAGCAATTAAAGTAGATCAAGCTGCATTGGAATTCCATGAAAAAGCAGAAGGAACATACAATGCGTCAATTTCAACTGGAGGAGCACCACCACCACATGCTCACTAAATCTTTTTTTTATTTAACATAATGAATTATTCTAGTTTATTTTAGATATTTTATTAATATATCATTATATTACTTTGATGGATTGTTAATAACATATTATATTAAGTATTATTTTAGGTGATAGTAATGGTGGTAGTAACTGATTCCTTTATGGGAATATTTACTCCAAAAGATATATCTTCTAGAATAACACAATTTATTGAAAAAAAAATTGAATTCCCCTTCATTAAGAAAGAGGAGATAGTAGGAATATTTTATTTGTTTGGAAAAGATAATAAAGTAACTAGTGATTTAGAAATATTATCCGTTAGAAATATAGCAAAAAGGACTATGGAACAACAAGCTAGAAACATCAAGATTTTTCATGAATTTAAAGAAAATAAACTTGATTCCGAGTTTATAAGAGAGGAATATAACAAAAGAATATTACAAATAAGTATAGAAGAACACATATCTTCATCTTCCTCTACACATCTAAGTTATAGAATAGCAGGAGATCCAACAATTCAATCCAACTGTTTTGAACAGCATATCGCTTATTATAAACAAGATTATTTTTATGAACTATTTAAACAACCATTTAAAAAAACAGAAATTCCAGCTCATCTAATCAATAAACTGGAGAAAAGAATGCTTATGTTATGTTATAATGTGTCTGATTCTTCAAAACTACCATATAACAATACCGTTCATCCATTTTTTCAATGGTTAAAATGACTACAACAAAAAAATTTATTTCTACTATAGAGAACCTTTTTTCTTTTATATCCGCTGATTCGCTTAAACAAAAGATTTTTCAGATTTAACAATTACATATTAATAATTATTGATTAATATTTTCTTTATTGTTCCTATGCTGATTGTATAACTACTTTATTTAAAAAAATAATAAAATTCATCTAATGATATGTACTTATTGTATTATAATTTATTATCACTAATAATTCAATCGTCTAAAATCTTACTTTTATATAATTACCACAACGTACATTAATAAGAAAAAAGTGTAAATTGATTATTATGGAACAACATCAAACTAAAGCAGATTACGAAGTATTACTTGATAGACTTCATAATAAATTAGGAACAACAGCTAAAAAAGAAGTCTCTAGATTGGAATTACCTGTTCCACAAATAATTTGGGTTGGTCAGAGAACAATATTTAGAAACTTTATGGATTTTCCAAAAGCATTACGTCGGGAGCCAGAAAAATTATTACTCTATCTTAATAAGGAACTTGCTTCGGCTGGTTATATTAACGGTGATCGAGTTATTTTTTTAGGACGTAAAGTACGTTCGTCATTTGGTGCGTTGATTGATAGATATGTAAAAGATTACGTCATATGTCCCGTTTGCGGTAGCCCTGATACAAGAACAGAAAAAAATAAAAAATTAGGCTTTTTATTGTGTGAGGCCTGTGGAGCAAAATCTTCTATAAAAGGCAATTACGCATAATTAATTATAAATAATTGTTTTCATTTTTAAATACAGTTAGGTCTATCTCTGTATATGTTGTTCTATTCTATTTTCAATTTGCCCTTTTGGTAACGCTCCAATCATTACATCAATAACCTGTCCTTCTTTCACGATCATTAGAGTTGGAATACTTTGAATTCCAAATCTTTGTGATATGTGAGGATTCTCATCTACATTTACCTTACCAAATACTATTTTTCCAGCATATTGCTCTGCTAGTTGTTCTATGATAGGCGATATCATTTTACATGGGCCACACCAGGCAGCCCAAAAATCTACGACTAACAAAGAGTATTTTGATTTCTCTATATCAAAATTTGAATCCGTGAGATTAATAGGCTTATTAATTTTTTTTATTTCATTCATCGATCTCAATTTTTCTTCTAGGATCTCTTTTTTTCTTTTCATGATAGCAGATATCTCATTATCTTCTGTAACTGGCATATTTTTTTTTTTGCTGTACTATATTTAATTTGTATGTACTATCTCATTTACGATTTAATTTTTTCAACGATATCTAATTATCCGGCATTGTTCATTTGAATATAATTAATATGATCAATAATGATAATTCTGAGAAAAAAGATGAAGAACAAACCATCGGTAATAATAGTGAATCCTTAAAAGAAGAATTAAAAAAAGAACAAACCATCGGTAATAATAGTGAATCCTTAAAAGAAGAATTAAAGAAAACAAAAATTGAATTAGAAGAAACAAAAAAGAATGCAGAGACGAATCTGAATAAGTTAAAGTATATGATGGCTGATTTTGACAATTATAGAAAACAGATAGAAAAACAAATGACTTCTACTATAGAGTCAAATAAATCTAATCTTCTTTCTCAATTTTTAACCGTTCATGATGATTATCAACGAGCATTTGATATAATAAAAAAGAATCAAGATCTTGATGAGGTTTTTCTTAATGGGTTACAAGGCATCTTGAAAAATTTAGATAATATTTTGCAATCTGAAGGCGTAACTCCAATTGAAACAATAGGGAAGATTTTAGACCCAAGTAAACATGATGTTATTAGCTTCTCATACAATGATGATCTTCCAGAAAATACTATTACAAATGAAATACGTATCGGTTATATGCTTAATGACAAAGTTTTAAGACCCAGTCTTGTTGAAATATCCAAAAAAAATATAATGAACAATAATATAGATGAATCAAACTAAACTATAGGTGATTATTAAACATGGGAAAAATTATTGGTATCGATTTAGGAACTAGTAACTCTGCAGCAGCAGCAATGATAGGTGGTAAACCTACAATAATACAGGCAGCGGAAGGTGCTTCAGTTGGTGGAAAAGCTTTTCCATCTGTAGTAGCATTTACAAATACTGGTGAACTGTTAGTCGGAGAACCAGCTAGAAGACAAATGATATCCAATCCTGAAGGAACTGTTCTTGCTGCCAAACGTAAGATGGGTACAGATTTTAAATTTAATGTAAGAGGAAAGAGTTATACTCCTCAACAAATTTCTTCGTTTATTTTACAAAAGATAAAAAAAGATGCTGAAGCATTTTTGGGAGATACAGTGGACAGAGCTGTTATTACTGTACCCGCATATTTCAATGATAATCAGAGACAAGCAACAAAGGATGCTGGTGATATAGCAGGATTACAGGTAGTAAGAATTATCAACGAGCCCACAGCAGCTTCACTTGCTTATGGATTAGATAAAATTCAAAAAGATTTGAAAATTATGGTTTTTGATCTGGGGGGAGGAACCTTGGATGTAACTATTATGGAAATGGGTGGAGGAGTGTTTCAAGTTAAAAGTACCTCAGGAGATACTCAACTCGGAGGAACTGATATGGATAATACTATTATTGAATATATATTACAAGAATTTAAACAGCAAACAGGATTAGATGTACGAAATGATAAAGCTGCTATGATGAGGATAAGAGAAGCAGCAGAAAAATCAAAAATAGAATTATCTAATCTCGTATCTACTGAAATAAATCTTCCATTTTTAGCTTATGATCCTTCTACTGGACCCAAAAATCTTATAGTTACTCTAACTCGTTCAAAACTGGAAGAACTCTTAAGACCTATTGTTGAAAAATGTAAGAACCCTATGTTACAAGCAATCCAAGATGCCAAACTTACCCCTGCAGAAATTGATAAAATTATTATGGTTGGAGGCCCAACTAGAATGCCTATAGTTAGACAATTTGTTGCTACAATAATGGGCAAAGAACCTGAAAGAGGAGTTGATCCAATGGAAGCAGTAGCTCTGGGTGCAGCAATACAAGGAGCTATTATTGCAGGGGATGTTTCATCAGATATTTTACTTGTAGATGTTACTCCTTTAACTTTAGGACTTGAAGTTTTAGGAGGTCTTAAAGAGGCCCTAATAGAAAGAAATACAACAATTCCTACCAAAAAAAGTAAGGTTTTTACAACTGCTGCAGATTATCAATCTGCAGTTACCATTCATGTAGTACAAGGGGAAAGACCTATGGCTGCAGATTGTGTTTCATTAGGAACATTTAATCTTACTGGGATTCCACCTGCTCCTAGAGGGGTTCCTCAAATCGAAGTAACATTTGATATCGATGCAAATGGAATTCTAAACGTTACTGCAAAAGATTTAGGCACTTCTAAAGAGGCCAAAATAACTATTACAGCAACCACAAAATTATCTAAAGATGAAATAGAAAAACTAAAGAAAGAATCAGAACAGTATTCTGAAGCAGATAAGAAAAAGAAAGAAGAGGCAGAAATTAGAAATGAGGCTGAAAATCTTGTCTATTCCGCAGAAAAACTAGTTAGCCAAGATTTCAAAGATAAAATTAAACCTGAACAAACTGAAAAGATAAACAAGGCAGTACAAGAATTAAAAGATGTTATTGCTAGTAATAATGTTGAAAATCTAAAGGAGAAAATTAAGGAAATAAAGACTTTACTCGCTGAAATAAGTACAGAAGTCTATAGAACAGTTGGAGGAGGAGCAAATCCACCCGGCGGCGGACAAGGAACAAGTTCTGACGATTTTACAAATCAGAGTGAAACTAACAGAGGAGACAATAATTCAAATCCTGCTGATACGTCTGATAGAAGTTCTACAGATAAATCTACATCGCCTGGATCCTAACATGTCAAAAGATAAAAATAATCCATTTTTTTATTTAATATTAAATCATTACGGGATTATAATTTATGGCTAACAAACGAGATTATTATGAAATTTTAGAGATACAAAAGAATGCTAGTAAAGATGAAATTAAAAATACATATAGAAAACTAGCATTAAAGTACCATCCTGATAGGAATAAATCACCGAATGCAGAAGAAAAATTCAAAGAAATATCTGAAGCTTATGCAGTTCTTTCCGATGATGAAAAAAGAAAAAAATATGATACTTATGGACATGTAGGTCCAGAGGATGTATTTAGAGGATCCGAAGCAAACTTTGAAGAGATCTTTAGAGATATGGGTTTTGGTGGCTTTGCAAAAACTATTTTTGAACAAATGTTTGGTGGTAGAGGAGGAAGAGCAGGAGGATTCGAAGGATCTACTGATCCCTTTAGTGGATTTAGTTTCAATATAGGAGGTAATAGAAGAAAAGGTAGAGACATTCTATATGATATGGAACTATCATTAGAAGACGTTCTCAGAGGAAAAAAAGATGAGATTGAATTACCTAAATTTGAGAGTTGTAACGATTGTGGTGGAACAGGAGCTGCCCATGGAACTAAACCACGTACCTGCAATATTTGTAATGGTCAAGGTCAAACTCGTAGAGTGTACAATCAAAATCGTTTTTCTACCTTTATTTCGTTAGAACCATGTCAAACTTGTAATGGTAAAGGTCAAGTGATTGATAAACCTTGTACTATTTGTCTAGGCTCAGGTAAAATAAAACAAAATAAGAAATTAAAAATAAATATTCCATCAGGAGTTGAAGATGGAATGACTTTACAACTTACTGGAGAAGGTGAATATTCGGAACAAGGGCCTCCTGGGGATCTCTTAATTAGACTTCATGTTTTGCCTCATAATTCGTTCGAGAGATTAGAAGATGGTCATGTATTACATAATCTAAGTCTTGACTATCCTAGTTTAGTATTAGGGACTGAAATTAAAGTTCCGACTTTACATGGGTATGAAAAATTAAAAATTCCTGCAGGAACTCAAGCAAATACTATATTAAAGATAAAAGGAAAAGGACTACCAAGATATGGAACATATGGCAAAGGAGATCAATTAGTAAGGATATTGGTCAAAATTCCTAATAATATCACAGAAAAACAAAAATTACTTTTGAAAGAATTAAATAAAGAATTTGCAAAATATGAATAATTTTTTAATATACAAATGGTTTTCTCCCTACGTAACATGTTATATACATTCGATGATTTTTTAAAATGATCTAGAATTTCCCTCGATATAATAGTATAATGAATCAAAAGAAAAATTGAAACATGATATTTTTTTAGGAATCTTTAACACTAGTTCCAAATCGTAAAAGAACGTAAATAAGAAGATATATAGATTGTAAAAAATTTGGTTTATTGTATATGGCTTTTTCCATTAAAATCAGTCAAGGAAAATTTGACTAGTAAAGGTTACAAATCAATATGAGGTTAACATTAAATAACATATAATTTATATAAGTATACAAAATAGTATTTACTGGATATCTATAGAGTGTTTTATACATTAATTTTTTACTATATACTGTTTTAAATCTACTTTTAAAAATTAAACAAATTTTTGATTAAATTATATCAATCAAGTTTTCAATACCAATAAAATATCCTTATATTAAAGATTATCAATGATAATGGAATTTTCATTTTTAAATTCATCGAGCTTATTAGCTTTCATTATAGGTATTGCAGCTACAGTTTTAACTCGTTATAGCAGCATTCCCCAGATTATAAAAGGATTCAAAACTAAAAGAATGGATGATGTATCATTTTGGCTTATATTTTATCTAACAGTAGGATTATTTCTGTATGTAATTTATGGAATAATTATTGATGATGCTATAATTATTTGGGGAAACGCAATAGGTGTAATTTCAAATATAATACTAATTATTCTCAAAATCAAGTACTCTGTCAAATCATTTGAATAATGATTGTTAAATATGGCATATTCTGTATAAAAATAGCTCTTTAATTCATAGATATCATTATATCAACAAAGCTTAACAGTTACTTAATTTTTATTTACTATTATGTTTATAAGCAATAAATGGCTAACAAAATAAAGATCTTTTAGTTTGAGCTCAAGGAAGAAAATAAAGATTGAATTGGAAGATGATGAGGGGAGTAAGTATAATCTCTCATTAGAAGGAAATTTTTCAAAGGAAAAGATATTACAAGTTATTGAACTTATGGATCTTGTACGTTCGTCAGATTCTGGGGCAATAACTAATTCAATGCAAGAAAAAAATCATACTTTATCTGTTGATTCAAAGATTTGGAGTATAGTCGAGGAATCATTTTATTTTAATACATTTACTTCTTCTGATATTGTTAATATTTATAAAAAAAAATATAATGAGACAATAAAATTAAGTATTATATCTACTTATCTTGCTAGATATTGTGCAAAAGGTAAATTAAATAGAACCAAAAGACTAAGAGAATATGTGTATAACTTAGTGAGAAACTCTTCAACAAATGCAGATTCTATCAATAATATAGTTTCATCCGATGATGAAAATAAAATTGCATATGATGTTAGAAGAAAGACAATAGATGATCTTAAAAATTAATTTACATATTTACTAAAAAAGAAGTATTCTTTTATAAATTAAATTATTGCTGTTGTGTAAAATGATTTTTGGAAATCAAAAATCTCCAAATCCTCCAGCATCAAATCCACCAAAATCTCCTGTATCTCCACTATCTGTTCCACTTGTCTCTTCAGTACTCGATTCTCCTGCTCCCGCATCTGAGCCACTTTCACCTGCCATCGATTGTTCCATTGGATTTAATGCCATACCTAAAAAAGACATCATAGTCATAAAGAATAAAACATCTATTATTCCTGAAAATATCATTAACGGTACCCATGATCTATTAGTTTCCATGTATGTTTGTAACTGAGCTTTATTTCCTTTTCCATTGTTATACATCTTTTGAGCTTGATGCCACTTTCGTTCCAATTCCTCTTTTTTAGATTTTAGTAGTCTAATTCCTGTATCAGTAATAGAAATTTTAATTTTTTTGTTACCAAAAAAACCTCTACTCTCCTTTTTTATAATCAGCCTTTGAGTTAAAAGATCATTTAATATTAATTCTACTTCTTCTTTATTAATTTTGAGAACTTTTGCAATTTTATTTGGATCTTGTATCCCTCTAGCAATTGCATCAAGTACCATAAAATGACGTGGACTCTCGTTAATTCTTACTTCAGAAGACACTCCTTATAATATGCTATACTCATTTAAATCCTTTTACGATATAAATTCAATATTAAATTGTTGTTCCTAGTCTATTGTATATAAAACAAATATTGAATTTAGCTGTGTAGAAAGCAAGATCCATACTTTGTTTTACATTCTAATCACCTTGGATGTAATATGTTCCCCAAACAATCTTTTTATAAACGATACAATAGTTGCATCTTTATTACACTAATTTTATAGAATTTTGTTGTATCCACATTTAATTCCCTTTCTGTATATGCCATAAGCCTTTCATACTTTATCTTTCATATCTCTTGGTACTATACTGAATCCATGTTAATTCACTTCAACAGATACATAGTTATCTTTGTTGTCATCTGCTGCTTTTCGCTGCAATACTAAAAATAATGATTTTTTTGACATCTTGTCACAATCGACATATTTTATGTTATCATTAGGTGTAGGAGCTCGCCTTGACTCGATCTTGCAAATTGTCTGTTTTAGAACATCTGATGTATCAATAGATAATTTAGTATATTTCTTTCACAATTTGACTCTAATTGTATGGTATTCTGAAGCAAGTATTGGAAAAATAAATTAATTTATAGGATAAAAAATAAAATTGTATATTAAATACATGCATAATCTTTATATTTTCTTTTATTACCAAATAATCAATCCAATGGATTCTATTGAAACCCATAAGACCAGTAAAAGAAGATTCTGAAATGTTCCATAATGATAAGAATAAAAATGCGAAAAAAGGAATAGCATCTCAGAAAGATGATAAGATCCATATTCCTGATTTGGACGATGGTGAATCTACATTCATGGAATGGTTAAACTCAGAAGATAAAACATCTTCTAAAAATCATATGGTATTAAAGAAATATGAAAATGATAAAGAATGTATTATACATGATAACACTCTGAAATCAGATATCACCGTTAACATTAATGATGGTGTTCCATTATGTGTGTCATGTCAAGATGATAGTTGTGCACATGTAGGATTTACAGTTTGCGTAATGCAATTATTTGAAAGAAAAGGAATTCTAATAGGCGAAAATGAAAGTATATTAGATTTATTCAAAGATTCAGATTAAGATTACTTCATTATAAAAATTATTTTTGTATTTTTTCATTTATTTTTGTCATTCTTTGAAAATATCTTATTAGGTACTCTCCACCCTAGTTTTATCATATAAGGAGAAATAAAGGTAGTAATTATAGTCATTGCTCCTATCATAGGCAAAAGAAATGCACTTGTAAGCCCAGTGTCTACTCCACCTTTTGCAATAACAAGTGCTAATTCTCCACCTGATGAGGATAAGCCAAATGCTGCTTTCATAGAAGTTATTGAACTAAATCCTTGAGATTTTGAAGAAAGAAATACTGTAAGAAATTTAGCAGCAATTGATACTACTACTAAGATAACAGCAGGAATAATAAATACATATAACAATGACATATCCATTAGTGCACCAACAGATACAAAGAATATTGCTCCAAACATATCTCTAATTGGAGTTGCTAAAATTCTGGTTACTGCATGTACTTTTGATTCTGCTACTAGCACTCCTGCAAAAAAAGCACCTGTTGCTACTGATATCCCTATTTGATATGAGATAAAAGATAGTCCAAATGCAAGTCCTAAAACTACCAGTAACAGTACTTCATGTTGATGAAATTTGCCAATAAAATTGATTAGTTTCGGTATTATTTTTGATCCTAATAATAAGACACCAAAAATAAACGCCAAAGTTATACCAATAGATATTAAAATATCAACAATAGATAGGTCACCTGATGTACTGACAGATTGTAATACTGCCAACATCGAGATAATTATAATATCTTCCATTATTGCTACTCCTAAAATTATATAAGAGGCTTCTTCCTTGATAATATCGAGTTCTTCTAATACTTTCATAATAATAACAGTACTGGTAACTGAAATTGCAAGTGCAGCAAATGCTGAGTCAAAAAATGGAAAATTTAGGATAAAAAAACTTACTGCAAAACCTATGATGAATGTTCCAAATGCTTCTGATAATGCTATTGTTAGTGCTTTCTTTCCTATTCTTCGAAGTTTTTCTATAGGGAATTCCATACCAACAATAAATAACAAAAGAATGATACCCATTTCTGCAAATAAATTCAAAATATCCAGATTCAATATTAGACTAAATGGTGGGGTATGTGGACCTATTATTATTCCTGCAATTATATAACCAATAACCAACGGTTGTTTAAACTTGAAAGAGATAAATGCCATAGCAGATGCAACAATCATTATTACAGAAAAATCTTGGATAATTTGTCCTATTTCTATCCCCACTACCATTTTTATTAAATAATAATAAAAATAAAGAGTATAATAACTAAAGGAAATATTTCAAATAACGTGTTATTAGAAAGAATAATATCATAATAACAATATGACCTCTTTCACATATTCTTCTTTTTCATTTATTTTAATGAAGCAATTCTATACTTTTCACATGGTATTCAGATAACATACTAATATATAAAAAATATAAAAATATTCAAATAAATGAATCAGTTAAAACGGATCTTTATTTATTGAATTGCATTAAAGAAGGTAACATAAATTATAATTGTCATCATATAATATAGAAATGATAAAATTAGAAAGTCATATACCTATTTATTTTATCTTAATGTTAAAAGAGGAAATATAATTATTTCTATAAAAATACACAGAAAATCATTTAAAACATCAAATGTATAATTAGTAACATAACAGTATAATGAAAATAAAATAAAATAAAAGGTATCTTTTAATATATTTACAAACAATTCTACATTAACATCTGAAATGTCATAATTATTCCACAATTCACAAATACTATTATTTAAATAGCTAGTTATGAAATATTTGTATTTTCAAAATAATACCATAAACTTATGGTTTATTTTTATTTTCATCATCGATTTGATTGATTTTATTATCTGAACTAGAAATTCTTATGTTATTAGCAAATTTTAATATATATGGAGTAGCAAAAGATGTAATTATTGTAACAACACTTAGTATTGGTAATATAGACGAAGTAATTGCACCCACGTCTTGGCCACCTTTTGCTATAACCAAAGACATTTCTCCTTTTGCTGTTGCCAATCCTAAACCTACTTTTAATATATCTGTATTGTGAAATTTGGATTTTGCTAATACAGCAAATACTAGAAGGAATTTTACAACAAATGCTGTTAGTATCAATACAATTACAGGAACTATGTATAATGGGATAAGTGAAACATTCACTAATGCTCCTATAGATACAAAGAATAAGGCAGAAAATACATCTCTTAATGGTATAGTAATAACTTTTGCGACTGTTGCACTTCTAGATTCAGCCACTAAAACTCCGGCTAAAAATGCACCTATTACAACCGATAAACCTAAAATATTTGCGATGAAAGATAGACCGAAAGCAAGTCCTAATATTACTATTAAGAGAAGAGCATAATCATTCGTTTTTCCTATTTTATCTATTAAGTTGGGTAAAAATTTTGATCCGAGTACAAGTATACTTCCAATAAAAACTACTGCTATAGCTATTGATATTGATATAGGAATAATTGCAATTTCTTCAGTATCTGCCGCAACTGCTATGGATTGTAATATGGCTAAAACCGATACAGCCACAATATCTTCAACTATCAAAACACCTAGTATTAATATTGATGACCGTTCTTTTATTTTTCCTAATTCTTCCAATACCTTGATAGTTACTACAGTACTAGTAATAGACATGGCTAATCCTAGAAACATTGAGTCAAATGTAGTAAATCCTAATCTTTGCGCAACAAAAAAAGTTATAACCATGGTTCCAATTGACTCTGTTAATCCAACTATTATCGAAATTTTACCTATTTGTTTGAGTTTTGCTATAGGAAATTCTATACCAATTACAAAGAGAAGCATTATTATTCCTAATTCAGCAAATATGTTTACAGTTTCTATCTCGTGAATTAAAGTAAAAGGTGGGGTAAATGGGCCTATAATCATCCCTGCTATTAAATAACCAATGACCATCGATTGTTTAAATCTGTGAGTTAAAAATAACATTATAGCAGCAATAATCATTATAACAGCAAAATCTTGAACAATAAATTCTGAAGACGTTGATTCGGGAAGGGATAAAATACTAAATACTGAAAAGAACAATAGAATATCCATGGCCCATTCATTATATAATCACCTAAAATAAAAATTAAGAGGGTTTATAAAAAAATCTTGTCAAGTTATCGCTGAAATTTATTATTATTAATTTATATTATTTTTTTATAATACTAATAACAAATAATATTATTGAACAAACAAAACCTATAGATGAAATTATAGGATTGTATGAAAATAAAAATGCAGATCCTACAAATAATGCAGACGCAAAAATACTCTTACCTAAAAATGCATGAAATTTGTCTGTTTTCTTAATATTTATTTCTTGATTATCTAAATATGTTTTTATAGTTTGAGATAAATTTACCGATACTTCTATATTTTTTAAGAATTTCTGAAAAGAAAATTTTATCTCTTCCATATATGCGTCCTTGATTAGTCCCTCCTGTTCGAATAAATTCGATAGAACTTTAACAAATTGAAATTTTATATTATGTTGATGATAAATACCTTCAACAATTGAGGTCATCCTCATATATAATGCTAAATTTTTAGGTAATCTAAATGGAAATTTACTTAAAGTCTTATTTGATAAATCCATTAAAGATTTCACTTCCATTTTATCTACGTGTTTTCCATGCATCGATCTAATACTTAGTTCAATAGCTTTCTCAATAATATTCCTATTAGTGGTATAATCTAATGTTCCAAGTTGATATAACACATCGACAGTTCTTACAGGATCTTTATCAATCAAACCTAAATATAGTCTAATCAACAGTAATCTAGTTTCATTATCAAGTCTTCCAACCATTCCAAAATCATATAGAATTATTGAACCATCATCTTTAACAGCTATATTTCCAGGATGAGGATCAGAATGAAAAATATTATTGCGTAGTAGCATCTTGAAAAATACATGGTGTATTAATATTACTAATTTTTGTCTATCAATACCTTTTTTGTCTAATGTTTCTACATCAGTTATCTTTATTCCAGGTTCATATTCCATAGTTATAATATGTTTAGAAGTTCTATCAAGTATTACATTAGGAATTATAATTTTTTTCTCATTAGCTAGGTTTTTTTTAATTGCTAATAGATTTTCTGCTTCTTTTATGTAATCCATTTCTTCATAAATAGTTTCGGTAAATTGAGAAAACATTCCTTCAACTGAAAATCTTAAATTGGGATCAATAAATCTAGTAGATAAGGGGATCAATTTTTTTATAATTGAAATATCTTCATCTACAGTTCTTTCAATTCCTGGTCTTGAAATCTTTACTACTACCTCTTTTCTATTATATCTTGCATGATATACTTGTCCTAAACTAGCCCCAGAAAAAGCCTCTTTATCAAAATAATCAAACTTTTCTTCTAAATTTCCTAGCTCCTCCTCAATTATTTTTTTTACTTTTTCAAAGGATTCTACTGGAACATCGTCTTGTAATGTAGCAAATACTTCTAAATATGGTTGCGGTAATATATCAGAACGAGAGGATAGCCATTGACCTAATTTTATATATGATGGGCCGAGTTGAATAAAAATTTTCAAGGCCTGTCGTGCATGTTTTCTATATTTATTTTCATCGACATTTTTTCCTTCACGTTTTACCCATTCTTTTCTGTCTCTCTTAAAATTGATTATTATCGGCAGTAGCTTTATTATGATTTTCATTAATTTAATTTTTGAAGTATTCTTGTTTGTCATTTCGGAAATAAACTATACCCAAAATTTCTTATTTTCTTAGTTTTGCTTTTCTAATAAACTTATGCAAATGATAAGTGGTTATATATGTTGTAGTTCCAGCTAAAATACCCGTAATAATTCCTAATGGTAATGCTTTTAATGGATTACCATAATCTTTTTCTTTTCTTTTTTTATAAATTGATGTGCCTACTTTTAGACCAATAGTACTAGCCAAGACCGCGCATGTAAGGTATTCTGGAGCATCGTGTAAAAGATGTCCAAAGGGATCGATTCTTGGATCCACTTTATCCATATGTACGCTATAATAACTTTCATATTCTCTGATATGTAAATTTTCATATCTGTATTGTTTTTTCGCTCCTTTTTTACTTCCTAGATATGTTTCAGTAAAATCAATTATAGGCCTGACGGATTTAGGAATAAGAATATTGCCATCACCGTCAATATATTTCATTTATATTAGAATTAAACAAATATCATATAAAATTAACTTTATTTTATTTATCAATATAGTTTAATATAATTCTAATAATGCAGGAAAGTATATTTTACTTTGAATAAAAAAATATTCTCAATTTATAGTTGAATCAAATGAACAAAGTTAAATTATTACATAGTAAAAGAGTCTATACTGGAAAGATATCAATTAGAAAAGATGAATTCATCTTACAAGACAAAAAAATTCAGAAAGAGATTGTTGAACATTCTCCATCAGTAGGACTTGTTCCTATAATCGATTATTCAAATATTCTTCTAATCACTCAGTATCGACATCCAGCAAAAAGGACTCTATTAGAAATACCTGCTGGAAAAATAGAAGTTGGAGAAACTAAAGAACAGGCTGCTAGGAGAGAATTGTATGAAGAGACAGGTTACACAGGTAGATTATCTTTTTTAACTAAATGGTATTTAGCACCAAGTTATGATACAGAACTAATGTACATTTTTTTAGTAACAAATTTAAAAAAAATAAGTGATAAACAAGGTAGCGATGATGATGAAAATATAAAATTAAAAAAACTAAGCCTAAAAACTGCATTAAAAAAATGCATCAATGGTGAAATTATAGATTGTAAAACGGTTGCAGCCTTACTTGTTTATCAGGAATATATCAAACAAATGGTATGAAAATAATAACTATGAAATGGTGTAATATCACAAATTCAAAAATTCTTTGATATAATTAATAAATAAAATAAGATATAATTATTTATAATCATGTAGTTAGAGTTAAAATAGCTTGAGCTATGTCACCTTTAGAGTCAGTCAAGGCTTGAATTGCTTTTTCTTTTGATACATTTGCTTGTTGCATAACTAGGATTATGTCCTCTTCCTTTAACGATGGTGTATCTCTTTGTTTTTCTTCTATGTCTGTAGCAATAATTTGGAAAATTGTATTATCTTTTCCTTTCATTTCAACGACTTGCGGTTTTATTAGATACATTTCTTTAGTCTCGGTCTTTATTATTACCTCTTCAATTCCTTCCATCTCATTCATATCTAGACCCATTTTTCCAAGCATTCTTCTCATTTCTCTATTTCCCCCACGCATCATTATCTATTACCTAAGATCATTGATTGTTTCTACTTTTTATTCCTTCTCTAATTTTTACTGCTACACCGTAATCAAATTTTTTCATTAGCTTGTTTCCACAAACCGCTTTTCCGACTGCTAATACTTCATATCTACTATTAATGACTACTACATCAGATCCATTACTAACATTTTTTCCACACCACTTTACATGTTTACAGAATAATGATCTACCTTCACTAATGAATGGTATTACATCATCTTCTGCAATGATACAATTCTCTACGAATTGTGTGTATTTTACCATGATTTTTGCTCCAAATATAGTTAAAGCAAGTCCTCCATCTTTACGTAAAGTAGCAAATAAATTGGACTTTATAGAAAAATTTTTAATTCTTCCTGTTCTCTTTGAGTATTCACATTGTATTTCCGGGAACTCCTCATTTACATTTGTATCAAAAATGACAGATATATGATTAATCAGTTTATTTCTGGGGTTTAAAGGTAGAGGTTTCAATTTTGCAGATATCTAATAAAATGTTTCTTATATGAAAATATTAGCATTTCTTAATTATATACTCTAAAGAAAAGAAAAATTAAATTTTGAAAAATAAAAAAGACCATTTCCTAACTAATTCATATAATATAATAATGATAATTACTTGTTAATAATGCTCTAATTTTTACTTTGGAACCTTAATTCAGTGTTAGAGGTGTTATAAACAAATTACTTTAGAAATTTTATATAACCGTAAACACCACGTGTTAAAAAAGAAAGACTTTATTTCTTGTTTGGATATGGTTATATTATGGTCTCATTCTGTGAATTATGTGGAAATTCTATTCAAACTCCAAAAAATGTAATTATTGATGGTAGTATTTTCAATGTATGTTTATCATGTTCAAAACGTGGAAAACCCTATGAATCTAATCAGCCTTCAAAAAAACCACTTCCTTCAAAAAAACCACTTCCTTCAAAAAATTTATCCATTCCAGTGTCTCAAAAAAAACCAATTAAAGTTTATCATCCCAAGGCAATTCCAATTACTGATGAAAAAATATTGAGACCAGATTTTGGGAAGATCATAAGAGAAGCTAGAATGAAAAAAGGAATAACTCAGGAAAATGTAGCTAATCAACTAAGCGAAAAAATTACTTTGTACAAAAAAATTGAAACAGGTGGAATTAAACCAAATGATATCTTGTCTAAAAAATTAGAACGTTATCTTGGAATTCAATTATATGAAAATCTTGTTGAAGATAATGAAAATGAAGATGATTAGTTAATGAATTTTAAGAATGCTCTTCTAATAACCTATCCTATTGAAGAATCTATCAATGAAGCCTTGTCTTTGGCTCAGACTGCAGGTTATGTAGTTAAAAAAATAGTCAAACAGAAACATATTACACAATCAAAATATGGAATTGGTAAAGGAAAAGCATATGAGATTAAGGATCTGGTAAATGATCTGGATATTGACATAATTCTTTTTGATGAAGTATTAAAACCTACACAACAATATAATTTAGCATTTTTATGTAAAAGAGATATTATCGATAGAGAACGATTAATATTAGAAATATTCGAACATCGCGCCAGTACATCAGAATCACGTATCCAAATTAAATTGGCTCAATTAAGATATGAAATGGTTAGAGTAAAAGAAAAGGTAAGACTTGCAAAAATGGGTGAACAACCAGGATTTTTTGGTCTGGGGAAATACGATGCTGATGTTTATTCATTGGATCTTAAATCACAAATGAGCGTTTTAAAGAAAAAACTAGAGAAAGAAGAAAAAAGAAGAACATTGTATAGAAATCAACGTAATAGAATGGGTATTTCAACCATTTCATTGGTTGGTTATACATCATCGGGTAAAACTACACTGTTTAATTATTTAACAGGAGAATCAAAAGAAGTAGGCAAAGAAATGTTTACTACTCTCTCTACGTTTACGAGATCTTTATATATAAATTCCAATCAAAAGTTATTATTATCTGACACTGTAGGATTTGTAAATAAGTTACCAGCATATATGATCGATGCTTTTAAATCAACTCTACATGAACTTGTTTTTTCTAAATTGATTTTGTTGGTTATAGATATTAGTCAAACTATCAAAAAAATAAGGATAAATGTGAATAGCTGCCTTCATATAATAAATGAATTACAAATTCCATCAACAAAAATATTGTATTTACTAAATAAAATTGATTTAACTACCGTAGATAATGCCTATGAGAAAGCTAAGATGTTAGATTTAAAATATCCAAATAATATAGTTTTGCCTATATCAGCAAAAACTGGCTATAATGTAAATAAAATATTGGATCTAATAAATATGCACGTTTATGAAAACAATTTAGAAATACAAAATAGTAGAGATTTATAAAAATGAATATAGCAGTGCTTCGAATAGGTCATAGGTTAGTCAGAGATGATCGTACAACTACTCATGTAGCCTTGGTTTCTAGATCTTTTGGCTGTAATATTCTATATATGACCGATGTTAGTGATGATATAAAATCTACAATAGATGATGTAAATAACAGATGGGGTTATGCATCAAATTTTAAAATCGAAATAGTCAAAGGTTGGCGAAATGTAATATTAAATTGGAAGAAAAATGGTGGTATAGTTATCCATCTTACAATGTATGGATTAAATGTAGATGATATCATTGGTAAAATTAAAGATAACAGTAATGATATTTTAATAATAGTTGGAGCAGAAAAAGTTCCAAAGGAAATATACAAACTTTCTGATTATAATATTTCTATAGGAAATCAACCACATTCTGAAATATCTTCCCTAGCTATTGTTTTAGATAGAATATTCGAAGGAAAACAACTAAAGTTAAATTTTGAATCAGCCAAGATGAAAATTATTCCTTCACTCAGAGAAAAATTAGTAGAAAAAAATTATTTCTGACATAAAGAATAATTTTACTCATCGTAGTTAACCGTTTAATAAACTATAATATTCATACAATAACTTGCCACCTAATATGGAATCAGTTAATTTTTTTAGTTGTGATTCCATAAAAAATATAAGGTTTTGTATAATCAATTAATATATTGAAAAAGAATGAAGAATTAACTAAAATTAACCATGAACAAGGTTCTTTTGTTAAACCTAAAGAAAATTGGGGTTTAGAAAAAGAAACTAATAATTTTGCTAATAAAGTTAAACTCTATCGCCAAGGAAAGTTGGCTGATGATGATTTTCGAAGATTTAGGCTCCAACATGGAGCATATGGATCAAGATTAAGACCTGATTATAGTATGATAAGGATTAAAGTTCCTAGTGGCGAAATCACTCCAGAGCAACTAGAAAAGATAGCCACTTTGTCTGAGGCATTTTCTATTGGATCAGCACATGTTTCAACTAGACAAAATATCCAATTGCACTGGGTACAGTTAGAAGATGTCAGCGAAGTTATGAGAGGTCTAGTAGAAGTAGGTTTAACAACTAGAGAAGCTTGTGGTAATACTGTAAGAAATGTAATGTGTAGCCACTTTGCAGGTGTTTGTCCTAACGAAGTATTTGATGCTACTCCTTATTCAACAGCAATCGCAAAGTTCCTACTACGCAATCCAATGTCTCAGAATCTACCAAGAAAATTCAAAATTAATTTTGGATGCTGTAATAAACATGGTCTGGTAAGAATAGCTGATATTGGTTTGGTACCTGATTTAAGAGATGGAAAAAAGGGGTTTAGAATTTATCTTGGAGGAGGATTGGGTGCTGCCTCGTTTATAGGTCATCTTTTAGAGGATTTCACTTCTGAAGAACAACTTTTATCAACTTGTATGGCCACTATTAGACTATTTGATAGACTAGGAAATAGGGATAATATGGCCAGAAATAGAATGCGCTATTTAGTAAATGAAATTGGTTGGGAGAAATTTCAAAAAATGGTATTGAAGGAACGCGCTATTGTAGAAATGACTGTTTCTGAATTCACTAAGAACCTTTATCAAGTTAATTTTGATGATTCATATGTTCCATTAAAGAAGTCAACAAAATATAATAGCCTCCCTATTGTAGAAACAAATATCTCTACTACTAGTAATGGTTACGATCGGTGGTTGCATACTAATGTAGTTCCACAAAAACAAGAGAACTATTTTACAATATTTATCACACTTGGTGCAGGCGATATAACATCTAGTCAACTAAGATCTCTAGCATTGCTAATACGTAAATTCTCATCAGAATCTATTGCGAGAAACACACCACAACAAAATTTTGCAATTAGGTATATTTACAACAATGATTTGCCAGCCGTCTATAAAAAACTTATGGCTATTGGATTAGCCAATCCTGGCGCCCTTACAATCACTTCCGCAGTAGGCTGTTCAGGTACTACTTCTTGTAATCTGGCTATAACTAATTCACATAGATTAGCTAAAGAGGTTCAAAGGACGTTATTGGAATTAGGTTTTGATGTTGATAACGATCTTCGTAATTCAACTATTAAAATAAGTGGTTGCCCTAATTCTTGTGGACAACACGAAATTGCAACTATTGGCTTTTTTGGTGGTGCTGCAAGAATAGAAAATTCTATGGCTCCTGTGTATACTATGTTATTTGGTGGTAATGGTTATGAAGATGAAGGAAAACTAGGTAAGGCTGTTATGCGTGTTCCAGCAAAAAGGGTTATAGATGTAATAAAAAAAATAGTAGAGCTATACAAAAATGAAAAATCATCTTCAGAAACATTGGATATGTGGATAGACCGTATTATAAATAACAATGGAAATGGTAACATAAAAAATATGGATGATATAAAAACTCTTCTTACACCAGTCACTCAACTTCCTCCATTTGAAGAAGATCAAGAATTATATCAAGATTATGGTAACGATATTAAATTTGTCGCAAAGACTGCTAGAGGCGAATGTGCAGCTTGATTAATTTAAAGAATAAGAAATCTCAGGCGAAACTTAAGTATGATATTCAATCAAAGTCTAAAAATGTAAATGTAAAAAGCTCTAATTTAAAGCAGCAAAACCAAAAGCAAACTAACAATACAAAAACACACTTTAAAGGGAAAGGAACTATTTACAAGCTTCCTATTGTATGTGATGTAGAAACGTTACGTACATTGATTCGGAAAAAAGCAGCAAGAGTTGTGGACGTTCGTAGAATAGAAGATTATAAAAAAGGACATATACCTACTGCAGTATCATTACCTCTAGCAAACTTACTTTCAAATGATTCACCTGAACAGATTGTCAAATTATTAGAAACCCTTGGTATCTATGATGAAATGCCTGTAGTAGTATATGACGATACTTTTGGAGCTTTGGCAGCAAGAGTTGCTTGGACATTTCAATATGTTGGGCATGAAAACACTTCACTTCTAGAAATGACCTATACAAATTGGAAAAATCTTGGTTTAGAAATTGAAAACCGCATTAATAAATTTCCAGAAACAACTCATTCTCTTAAATTAAATCACTCTATTTACGCAGATGCTACGTATGTTGAATCTATACAAAATAATCCTGATAAAGTATTAGTTGATTCTAGAGAACGCCTTAATTTTTTATCTGAACATATTCCTAGCGCGAAAAATATTCCTTATACCATGTTAGGTAACGATAGTCATATTTTGAGATCCGTTGACGAATTAAAACGTTTTGTTGAAAATAGAGGGATTACTCAAGATTCGGAAATAATTACTTATTGCGGTAGTGTAGGAACTTTATCTGGTCTTGCATTTTATGCATTAAAATTAGCAGGTATCAAAAATATTAAATTATATTCTAAATCATTTAAAGATTGGAAGGCACTAGGAAAACCAAAAATTGAATTTAAAGATGCTAATTATTGGGATCTATCAGCAGAATAAATAAATGAATACAATTATAAAGAATTTATTAAATTTTAATTTTATATTAAAGCTCTAATGCATGGATTAATTAGGAAATTGGTATTCGATTTCCCAAACTTTTGCTAGGAATTCTCAACGTTATAATTCCATCAGAATAATTCGCAGTTCCAGTAATTTCTTCATCATCATCAACTAAAAAAGGCAAAATAACTTTTTTATCTATTTTTGTAGGTCGATGCTTTAAATAAACTGTACCTCTGTATTCATTATCCGGTTTATTGGCCTTGATAGAGAGTACATTTTTATTTATTCTAAGAGTTATGTCATTTTTATTAAATCCTGGTAAATCTATAATTACAAGCAAATCATTACTATCTTCTATCATATCTACAGGAGGTAAAATAAATTCATAAAACTCCTTTGATTTGTTATTAATTTCTTTCATAACTTCTTTAACCATATATGTTGCAATACCCATAATTATTACTATGCTATTTGAATATAAATCCTTTATTTATTTTTGATGATAAGAATGTTGTATTGTTTATATTTAATTTGATATAGGTTAATTTTGTGATAAAATCAGTACCTGAGATAGATTTCCATGCTGGTATGGAATGTTACAGTACCAATTTCGCAGGTATAAATGGAACAATAAAGGAAACTAATGAAGAATTTCAGGTTTCTGAAATAATGGATTATGCATTTTTAAAACCACCAAATTTTTCTCCAGTTCAAAATAACGAACATAGATTTCCACTTTATTTATTGGAAAAACATAACATTGATTCTAATCACGCAGTAATTGAAATTAAAAAACAATCAGGCTTAAAACTAAGAATAATGGGGATAAAAGATGCAAAAGCAGAAACTAGTCAATATGCTAGTAGTGAACAAACAAAGAATTTACCTAAATATATAATAACACCTAAAACAAAATTAAATTTGTTAGGTTTTCTTCGTATTCCATTATCAAAATCTGCACTCATTGGAAATAGCTTTAAAATAAAAATAAATCAAACTTCTGATAATAATATACAGCCTTTTTTATTAGAATTAAATAAAATTGCTAATTTCTATGGCTTGCAAAGATTTGGAAGCGAAAGAATGGTAACTCATTTAGTTGGTAAAGCATTACTCGAGCGAAATTATAATAAAGCTATTGAATATCTTCTCTCTTATACTACAAAATATGATTCCAAGTTTTCAAAGGAAATAAGAGAAAGGAGCAGAGACCCTAATAATTATCAAAAACTGATTAAAATAATGCCTAAAGGAATGGATTTAGAAAGACTCATTTTATATGCACTAGTAGAGGGTAAAGATTCTATTGCAGTTCTTCGATCTGTACCGATAAATATTAGAAGGCTTTTTGTTCAAGCTTATCAGTCTTATGTTTTTAATAAATGTCTCAGTAATGCTCTTTTGTGCAATGAAGATATCCAAAAGTGTAAAGATGGAGATTTATGTTTTGAAATAGAGAGACCTCTAGTTTTTGGTAAAATTAGAAAGTTTAGAGAAGGAATAGATTCCAATAATGATGTCATGCCCGCAATTAGGTTAGTGGGTTATAATTATCAACCAGGAAAAAATCGTTTTGATCATATTACTAAAAGAATTTTATCGGATGAAAATATTTCGCCAAGTTATTTTTATTTAAAAGACTTGCAAGAATTAAGTTTACAGATGGGATTCAGACAGACTTTGCTATGTTGTAGTGAATTTAGCCATTTTGATATGCTTGATCTATCATTTAAATTACCAAAAGGGTCTTATGCCACAGTCTTGTTACGTGAATTAATAAAACCAGTAGATCCAATTAAAGCAGGATTCTGAAAGCTTAATTTGTATTAATTAAAAGTAAGGTTTAATATTCTTTAAATTACAATTTTTATGAATTGGAATCCAACGTTTCCACGGTGGAAGAAATAATAAATACTCTTTCAGAATTTGAAACTAATGTTGAGAATATTAATTCTAGTATTGAAGAATTAAAGAAACGTATGCTGTCTCATTCTAATAGCGAAGTAGAACAATTGCGAGAAAAGATTATTAAATTGGCAAATGATGAAGCAAAGGGAATTTTAGACAACGCTAAAAAAGAATCTGAAAAGGAGTCTCTCTTAATCCAAGAACAGGCTGAAAAAAATTATAATTTAATAAAAAACAATATTGAAAAAAATCATGATAAGGCAATTGATAAGGTAATTAGTATGATTCTAGGAAATATAGATAATGAACCTAATCTCGGCACAACCTAAATATTATATCTATTGTTTATGTACATATTCTTCATTACCATCAAAAATATTTAATTAACAAGTAGTATTATAAAGAGAAGGATGGATGACTAAAATTGGGAAAAGCTAACAAACCTCAAAGAATTTTTGGTACAGTTAGAGCTTTTTCTGAACGAGGTACAATGTTATCTAAACACGATTTAGAATCATTTTCTGATTCAAAAACTTTAGAAGAATTTGTAACTCGATTAAAAAATACATCATATGTTGATTCTTTGAGTAAAATTCAACAGCCTATAACTTCCGAAAAAATTGAAATCGCATTAAGAGAAGATCTTTTCAATTTTCATTCTTCGATGGCCAAAATAGCTAAAGGAGATCTTGTAAATGCATATTATAAAAAATACATCCTCTGGAATCTCAAAATAATTTTAAAAAGTAAAGCTTTAGGCAAGACCTACGATGATATTTTTCCGCATATAAATATGCAAGCAGAAGAACTGATAGGAAGAAGAGATATTATTGTTAAAGCTCTAGTTGCAAAAGATCTCGATGAGACTGTATCTGCCTTACAAACCTCTGAATTCGGTAATGAAATTTCTTCAGCTGCTCAACTATACAAAGAAAATAATAATATCCAAATTTTTGAACTCTATCTTGATAAAATTTACTACAAAGGCTTGGTCAGTGCTTTTGCTAATATAGGTAAACCTGCTGATCTTCAACCTTTAGTTTCTCTTGATTTAGATTATTATAATGTTTTAAGTACTATTAGGGCAAAATATTGGAAACTTCCAGAAGAACATATTAAATCATTAAGAATTGCTACAACTTCTCGCGTGAACGAAGATGTTCTAAATAAAATGATACATGCAGATAGTGTCAAACAGGCAATAGCAGAATTTTCCAAAACAGTTTATAAAGATATAGTCCTTAATCAAGGAAATGAAAGTGATACCGCCATAATTTCACAAATTGAATCGAGCTTTGGAGAATTGATACATAGAAAATCAATGGCATTATATGGACGAATATTTAGCTATGCGCCTATGACTGCAGCTATAAAATTAAAAATGACAGAAATTAAAAATCTAGTAGCTATTGCTTTTGGAATTGAACAAAAAATGGATCCCAAAAATATTATAGATCGACTATTATTAGTCTGAGATCGGTACTTTCTCTTTTATATTGGTAATAGATTATTATATTATAATTTATTTATTTTATCTCATACAATTATTTGAAAATCAATACCTTTTTTCTTCATAAAGCTAATTAAAAGTTCACAATGTTTTGCATTTTCCAATTCTAAACTTAGATAAACACCTGCAGTTCCTGCTGAAACATTGGCACTAAGCCTATCATGTACCACCTCTACAATATTTATACTTAAATCTGAAATACCATCGACTACCGTTTTTAATGCTCCTGGCTTGTCTGGTAGTTGAATAAATATTTTTAACAATCTGTTCATCTGTAAAAGACCTTTTGCTACCACTTGTCCAAGCAGGTACATATCTACATTACCACCTGATAAGATCGATACTATTTTCTTATTTCTATTCTTATGTCCGTTACTTAGTAAATATGCAAGGCTAGCAGCACCAGCAGGTTCTACTACTAGTTTGGATCGTTCCATTAATAAGAACATAGTTTTAACAATTGAATTATCATCAATCAGTACAATATCATCCAAATATTTTTTTGCTATCTCAAAGGTTAATTTTCCTGGAGATTTCACTGATATTCCATCTGCAATTGTAAATTCTCCTTTTTTTGTTTGAAGAGATCCTTTTTCAAGAGATTCTTTCATTGCTGGAAAAGATTTAGATTCTACTCCAATTATCTTGATATTTCTTTTTTTTGATTTTATAGCAATTGCAACTCCTGCAGCTAAACCACCACCACCCACAGGAATGTAAATTTCATCTAAATCTGGCAGGTCTTCTAATAATTCTAAACCTATCGAACCCTGTCCTGCTATTACCTCTGGGTCATCGAATGCATGAATAATTGTCTTATTTTCATTTCGGGCTATCTCTTTAGCTGCTATCCATGCCTCGTCGTAATCAGCACCTTTGAGGATAATTCGTGCATTGTATGATCGGGTAGCTGCTATCTTTGCCGGAGATGCACTAATTGGCATTACTATTGTACATGGAATCTTTCTAATAGTCGCCGCATAAGCTACCCCTTGTGCATGATTTCCTGCAGAGGCAGCTATTATTCCATATTTCAGTTCCTCTTCAGAGAGGGAGTTGATTTTGTATAGGGCTCCTCTTACCTTAAACGATCCAGTTTTTTGGAAAGCCTCATTTTTTAAGAAAATATTTGTACCAATTAAATTAGAAAAAGTATTTGATTTAGAAAGAGGAGTCTTACCTATAAAATTTTTTAATAATTCCCTACCTTTAATTATTTCATCATAAGTAGGTAAGTTTTTTGTTTCTAAATTTAATTCATTATTCATTATTATATCTTAGATTACAGATATCAATTGTAATTATAATTTGCTATTTCTTTACTATTAGTAAATCTCATCTGGTATATTATTTAAGGTCTTGATCAACTTTCTTATTAGTATTATTTCTTAATTCCTTCAATGATGATACTATTTCACTTAATTTACTAGTTACAATTTCAGTGATGCCCTTGTTAAATTTTTTAGTATCAAGATACGGCTCTCGTTTTCCAGTTTTTTTATTCTTAATAATTTCAATTTCAAAATATGATACAACTCCTTCCTCTCCTTGCATTAGTTTATTGTAGTCAATTTTTACAGGCATTATGTGATACAATTTAATAATCATATCATTTAATTCTGAAATCAATTGTTCTCTTTTATTTTCGCTATCTTGTACTATAGGAAATCCTTTCTCTAGTTTTAAAACTTTCTGTTCAAGATTGTTCATTAAATTACTATTTCCATATAATTTAGAAAATAATTCTTCAAATGATAGGCTATCCATTCCCTGTCTGCGTAATTCCTCTTCTATTAAGGCATTTCCTTTGTCTGCAAGTGAAATAAAAGAATCTGATACGTCTTGATTTAATTTTATCAACTCTCTCTGAATTTTTATAACTTCTTTATCTAATTTGTAATAATGCAAAACATGAAATTGTATTCCAAAATATCCATATATATAGAATTTATCAACATTACATGTTACTTGAAAATACAATCTATACAAATCTTCGGTTTTAGACTCAGAAATATCCGTAAAAGTCCAATCCTTTAGACTTTGTAAAATTCGTCTGAATTCATTTGTAATTTCTATGGGATCAAAAGTTTCTGCCGTTGTTATTGTCCCATCCCCTAACATCACATCTACTTTTTTCATTTGCAATTTTGGCTTTAAAAAATCAAAGAATTCTTCATCAATTGTTTTGACAGTTTCATTAACTTTTGTAACGAAATAATCACTATCTTTTAATGGTAACCTCATGTTTTCAAATTATAATTTTCAATACATATAGATTTGTAATATTGTATAATAAATTGTTAATTTTATTGCCAATTTAACTAAAAATTTATCATCATATCTATTATACATTGCTAAAAAAAACAAAACTAAAATATTAATAAATCTAAATTAAGCTATGCCGACAGCATATATTTTAGTTAATTGTACATTAGGTTCTGAAGAAAAAATTATCAGCGAATTAACAAATTTGCCAGATGTCAAAGAGGTGAGGGGAACTTATGGAGTTCATGATGTTTTCGTAAAGGTTAGATCTAGTGATACAGAATCTATGAATAATACTATAACGAACAAAATAAGAAAAGTGCCTGGCATTACATCTACTGTTACTCTTGTAGTAATAGAGGAACAAGGCGGAAAAGAAAGTCTTTAAATTTGTTTTATAGTGATTTAGTCCTTTTATCTTCTTCTTTTATCTTCTTTATTTCATAAATTATAAGTATAGTACTTATAAAAATTATCGACCATCCAATCCCTCCAACTATAATATGATGAATATATATAGGAAGTAAAAATGAGAGTAATGCTGTAGCTGCACCCAACCACCAACTAATTATTAAGATTTGAAGATTAATCCTTAATACCAATCAAAAATCATCCTCTTAGATCCTCATCAAATCCCTTGAAATAACCAAGTGTTTTACCGCATTTTGTGCATTTGTTATATTCACTAAAATCAAAATCATTATACACTCTAAAGGAAAAGGTATCGTCATGAGAACAAAATATTCTTCTAAATATTTGTATTATGCTTTCCAATAATACGACATTTCTAAGTTCTATGATATAATATAAATTAATGCCGTCGGTGAGATTTGAGCTCACGACAGCTCGGTCTTCAGCTTCACCCTTGAATAATTAGATAATCAATCAAGTCGAGTGCTCTCCCAGGCTGAGCTACGACGGCATTGAATAATCATTTAAATTGACTCAATATATATTCTATTTTGTATAGGGTCGCTTTTATAATTAATAAAAAATATTCATAAAAAAAATATATAATTTTTTACATAATCAATCTAACATAACTATTATTCTAAAACTAAATAAAGATTAAAAATTATTTTCTAAGAGAAATTATAATGAATAATTCCCCTAATCCTGAACCCAATCAGGTAGTCGAAACTGCAGAAGAGAGGAAACAACGATTTCTCTTGGAATTCGATCAACCTTTTAAATGTGACAAATGCAATGAAAGGTTCAAGAAGAAGAAATATTTAAGAGAGCATAAAGCTGAAGTACATTCTTATTAATTAATTAATTAATTAATTAATTAGCCAGTCAGTCAAAGTATAGGATATTATTTCTCTGAATTCAAGTTTAGTTATATATGAAAATATATACTAAAACTGGAGATAAGGGGTTAACAGGTCTTATCGACGGAAAAAGAATTCCAAAGAGTGATATTAGAATAATAGCCTATGGCTCAATAGATGAACTGAATTCATATATCGGTTTTTCAATATCTCTTTTGTCACAGCATAAAACTAATAATAACAATAATCAATCTTTTGTTGATCTTCTAATTACGCTTAATAGAATTCAAAATGATTTATTCATTATAGGTTCTGATTTAGCTGATCCAGACCTTTCAAAGTCTACTTCTTTAAGAGTTAAATCTACTATGATTACAATATTGGAAAATGATATCGATAACTACGAAAAAGAATTATCTCCTATTACCTATTTTATTCTCCCAGGTGGGTCTGTTGAATCCTCTAGTCTCCATATTGCTAGAAGCATCGCACGAAGAGCCGAAACCAATGTTTCAAAATTATTGTTGAATGAAGAAATTAACAATCTGGTTCTGATATATTTGAATAGACTTTCGGATCTACTCTTTGTACTAAGTAGAACAGTAAACAAAAGACTCCAGATATTGGATATAGCATGGAAATCTTAAATAATTTATTTGGAAGAAAAGAGAGAGTAGTGTCTTTAAATGGGACAAATACAAAATGTTCTAATAATAATCATTGTCACTGTAATGTTAGCTATTGTTACTTTAGGCTTAGCATATCTATTTGATTTGTATCTAAATCCATTTATTATTATAGTAATGACATATTTACATTTACTAAATTTAGAAATCTTTTATGTAATCTTATCATCTATCTCACCACTATTTTTACTTATAATGATAGTATAATAGTAATAATAATTAGACATGAATAATTTTAATTTATTGATATAAATTATGAATGTAATAACGAATGATAATAAATTCGGTAATCTTATAGATTATATTCTAAAGTTAAAAACTGTTAAAAGAACAGGATGGATATCCAAAGCCAAAATTCTAAAAGCTGAATCGGTTGCAGACCATAGCTATTCATTAACTGCTTTGTCAATGGTTTTTTCTGATTTATTAGGTCTTGATACGGAAAAAGTAATGAAATTGTGTATAATACATGACTTGGCGGAATCCATAATCGGAGATTATATGCCCGAAGAAATTTCTGTTAGAGAAAAACGTATCAGAGAAAATAATGCAATGAAAGTAATAATATCTTCTTTTCCAAGTAAAATAGCGTTACTTTACTCTGAGTTATGGAAAGAATATGCAGCAAATCAAACAAAAGAAGTACATCTTGTAAAGCAACTAGATAAGATAGAAATGTTTTTACAATCTAGTCAATATCTTAGAAATGGATATCCGTTTGAATTTTTATCTCCTTTTTTGAAGGTTCTTGATAATATGGGAGAATCTAATTTTCAGCCTACCCTTGCAAATATACTAAAACATTTAGATAAGAATTTATAATATATTCTTGCTATGCAATATTTTATAGCCCTCAAGTTAGGAGAAAAACGTGTTAAACAATCCCAGGATTTGTTAAATTTATATACTGGAAATGCAGCAATGCCTGCTTTAGCTTTGAAGGATACAAAAACAAATGTATGGTTTCCAGTCGGGGAGGAAAACTTAATTGCTGTATTCAAAGAAACCAGTGGTTATGTTATTGTAATTTGCGATAAAAATGGAATAGCCAAAACTATGGCCCAATGGTTTTCAGAAGAAGATAAAGATAATATTGTATCAAGGATCAAGAAAGATCATAGTTTATCAGAATATACCGGAAAACTTTCTCTTCCAATTTGATTAATGCTTAATTACCTAAAATTATATCTATCTATATTACATTTGTCGTCATCAAATAATAATAAATTTGAGCAGGAAATTGAAGTCAAAGGGCATCTTATAGACTCAATGATTTTAACTAGTATTTTTGATAATATAATGGATTTAAAAGGCGAATTTAGAGTAATGGAATTTACTGTTGGTAAGAATAAAACTGATCCTAGTTACGCTAGACTTATTGTTGAAGGTAAAGATAAAAAACATCTTAATCAATTATTAGAATCTATTTACAGAGCTGGTGCTCAACCGATTTATACACAAAATGTATTGTTGGAACCGGCACCAAATGATATGGTCATGCCTGACTTATTTTATAGTACAACCAATAAACCAACACAGATTTTTTATGATGGTGTTTGGATAGATGTCAAAAATATTATGATGGATAAGTGTATAGTCGTTGATACATATAATAAAACAGCCGAATGTAAAATGATTAGAGATATAAAAAAATATGATATGATTGTAATCCAAGAGAGAGGTATACGCATTATACCTGACGAACGTCCTCGTCAGGGAGTTGACATATTTCAATTCATGAGCAGCACTACATCAAGTGAAAGACCTACTCAACACATTATTAAAAAAGTTGCATATGATATTTATAAAGTAGCAGCAAGACAAAAAGGGAAAATAGTAGTTGTGGGAGGGCCAGTTATAGTTCATTCAGGAGCCTCCCAATCGTTATCTAAACTAATAAAAATGGGATATATACATGGATTACTGACTGGAAATGCCCTAGCCGTTCATGATATTGAAAATGCACTTTTAGGAACTTCTTTAGGTATGAATATAGACGATGGAACTTTGGCGGTGCGTGGTCATAGGAATCATATGCAATCGATTAATGAAGTTTTTAAGGCTGGTTCCATCAAAAATATGGTAGAACAAGGTATACTAAAAAAAGGAATTATGTATGAATGTATTAAAAACGATATACCATTTGTATTATCTGGATCAATTAGAGACGATGGTCCTCTTCCAGACGTGGTTATAGATATTGTAGAGGCACAAAGAAAATATAAAGAAGTTTTAAAAGATGCCAAAATGGTGATAATGCTTTCTTCAATGTTACATTCAATTGCTGTAGGAAATATGTTACCTTCATATGTTAAAGTGATTGCAGTAGATATTAACCAATCAGTAGTTACTAAATTATTGGATAGAGGAACAACCCAAGCTATAGGAATTGTGACAGATGTAGGTGTATTTCTTCCGATGGTTTTGCAATATTTACAGGAAATCAGTCAAGGAAAAAATAGCAATAGTGAATATAATATGTTATGAATAAATATTGTATACTATACCTATCACCTTATTCTCTGTATTTTTCCCCTATAGTTGCTTTTGTTATACATCATCGATTTTAATTGTCATTTAAAGTTGATACCAACTTTCATTGTATAATTTCAAGAATCAATAAATCAATCAATATATATATGTTTGAATATCATCTTTTTGGTGCACCTAGATTTCTTGTTTATGCTTCCACTGACATCCTGTTCTTGTAATTTAAAAGATAATAATTATTTATTTTTCTATCCT
>DASUZI010000019.1:0-3056 GCA_036376955.1 Nitrososphaeraceae archaeon | reverse complement strand
AGAGCAAAACTAAAGTCTGCTAATATCACTCATAACATTATTTCTTGTTATTATTGCTTGATCGTTTGTATTCTAATTCTCTTTTTACAATTTGAAAAAGTTTTTCTATATCTTCTTTTTTCAGTTCTTGTCGAGGTTCTTTTTCTTTTTGCCTTATATCCAATTCATTACTTTGTAACGCTTTAGTCATTATTCCTTTAATATCTTGTTCTAATTGTGACTTTGCAATATTTCTAAAAAATCCGTATTGGTGAATTCTGTTGGCAAAATTTCTAACTAAAGACATATCTTTACTAATATGAAGTGATGCAGAATAAAATCCCATAAAAAGAAGATAAATTGCTAATCCTATAAATAAAATCGTAATTAGTCCAAAAGGAGGAAAGAGAAAACGGGGAAATGGAGTTTCATGAGTGGAAATTAGAACCAACAATAATCCAAATGCAACTAAGATCAAATAGTTTCTAAATGATTTGTTTGGTATCTTTCTTATTAATAACCATAATGTCATACTAACCATAGTGGCGCCTATAAAAGTAATAATGGTAGAAAGTATTGTATAGAAGGGTAAAAAGAGAGATGGATTTAATTGATATAAACTTATCAAAAGTTTTAATGTAACAGGAAAAAATTCTAT
This sequence comes from Nitrososphaeraceae archaeon, assembly GCA_036376955.1. Taxonomy (GTDB): domain Archaea; phylum Thermoproteota; class Nitrososphaeria; order Nitrososphaerales; family Nitrososphaeraceae; genus TH1177. The sequence continues at coordinate 2,419 of DASUZI010000019.1, read as the reverse complement.
CAAGAAAAATATCATGGGAATTGATAAAATAAGCCAAAATTTCAATCGATTATTTTTACCAAAATAATCATATAAAAGAAAAGCAGTTAACACCCAAATAGAACAAAAAGTGATAAAAAATGATATTCTATAAAAAGGATAGATTTCAGAAAGGTTAACTGATATGACATGAATTGTTCTTTTTAGGTCTGAAGGTGTTATTGTTTCAGGAGAATTTCCAAGTTCAGTTAAAGTATATATTAATGAAAGAGTAATTAGGACACTAATTGTAATAAATGATATAGCATATACTAATAATAATTTATCTTTATTCGCTTTAAACCAATTTAAAAATTTTATTGTTCCCCAGACACTAAAATAAATGCCAGTAAAATGAGTAATAATTAGTAGAGAATAAATTAAATAAATGCTATAGCTATTATAGATAGCCATTTCAACAAAAAGAATCGTAATTAATAAACTTATTGTTATTAAATATATTACAATAAAATTGTGTATAATCTTAACTTTCTCTCCTAAGATACTATAATTCTTTAAAAAAACATTTTTTATTGTAAATACAAGTAACACATTAATAAATATGAAAAGACTTACAAAAATCAAGAAAATTCCACTTAGAAAGGCTTTATTTCCAGGTAGATGGAACCTTTCACTAAGATCTACAAACGACGAATCAAAATATACAAGGAATAATAATGTAACAAAAATAAAAATATATTTTTGAGAGATTAAACTAACAACATGATTTGTTTTAGCAAAGCCTGACCAAACCATTATTCACAATACTATCATAGGAATAAGTATATTGAGTTTACTATTAGTGTAAAAAGATATATCTTGGTATTAGAAAAAGAAGTCTATCTTTCCCAAAATATTTAATTATAATAATAATTATTATTGTTAATTTATCACATTTTTAAAAGGCTTGAGGTTAAATAAGTATTAACGGTAAATGATGGATAGAATCTAGATTATGCTTAAATGATAGTCAACTGATTTTGAGACAATTTTAAGTCAAAATATTTTATTAAAAGATTTTATCTCGATGAACAATAATGATATGTATTCTTATTCATTATAATTCGTATATAAAAAAGTAGATGTATTTGTTCGAATGAGTTGTCATCCATCAAGGTAAATAGAAAGATGGAGAGAGTACATTTACTGCTGCAGTCAAGTTACCCGTAAAAAGTACTTGTATGGGAGTCTCATTGGGATCGGTAAACTTGTTTTTTATTATTTTGGTAACTTATTATAATCTTTACTAAACAATTTATAACAGGCACGTAAATTTAATAAAGGATTTGATTTGTTTCTGTGAAAGAAGTTTACTACAGGCAGTTCTGAAGAAGTGATTTATTGTTTTAACGACTGAATCCAGTGAAGAGATTGAAAACTTGTGAATCAAAACTTGTTAATACCTTTTGCAATTCCTCACTTGGATTTCCGTAAACATCCAATCTAATTAATTTTGAAATATTAAAAATCTTTGGAAGTATTGTTTTGGATGCAAGGCTAGTAACGTGAGCAAGCGTGCTCTCTGAATTTGTGTATGTTTCATGGACCATACATCTTGTTTCGGATCTATTAAGATAAAACTGATAATTTATTGTGTATGGCTCGTTATTTTCTACCATTCTGCTCATATCCTCTATTAGTTTCTTGAACTCTACAATTTTTCCTTTTTCTATAGTGATTTCTGCTCTAACATTTATTTGATTAGTATTCATTTATTTCTTCTACAAATTAAATTGATTATCTTTTTTATATGTTTAATATTTCAACGAGCTATTAAATTAGGTTAAATGATATGTAACTCATATTTATAAAAAAGAAGCCATTTGATTATTCATAATTAAACCAAAAATGTCTCGGGACAGAGGTATCTCAAACAAACAACTCGCATTGACATTTAGACATGTTTGAGTTTGAAAATGATATCTATTTTAAAGTATGATTAAGATATCATTAATATGTTAATCGGAGGAAGGTTTTATTATGGTATTAGAAGATGAATTTACTAGAATATTATTAGATAAGGTAATACAAAATGTTCTTTCATGTTTACCAATAATAGAAAATATCTCTAAGGTACAACACAAAAAAATCGAAGAACGTATAGGAGTCGATAACATGCGAGATTTTGTTTTAGGAGCCGCATGGTGTACTGTACTAGAAAAATTTCTCGTCTCCTCCTATCTTTACACAGGAAAAACTATAACCTATGAGCAGAGTTTAATAATAAGCGAATATGTATTGGACAAAATGTCAATGTTGTCGCTTGATGAAATGAAAAAATAATTAATGAATATACTAGATTTTCTATTAATACGTACACTGATATCTCTAATAATCAGAATTATCCATTTCTTGTCTAATATTCCAAGACTAGTCCTAATCGGATGGTGAACAAATTCTA
>DASUZI010000018.1:0-10279 GCA_036376955.1 Nitrososphaeraceae archaeon | reverse complement strand
CTAACAAACATAATTTTGCAAACAAAAAAGTTTTATTAATTTTCCAAACTATAACACTAATTTGGTTCCATCTCATAGTTAACAATTAGAAAATTAAAGTACTTTTTGATCTTTTATTTAGATAATTAAGAGATACATATTTTTGATCATTAAATTATTTTTTATATTCAAATAAGACTATGTTAAGTTAAACAATAAAAGATATAGCTAGGAATATTCAATTCATGTTATGAATATTAGATTTGAAGGAAATAAAACATCTAACCTTGAGTAGCTATTTGATAGTGACTAAAATAAGTTTGAAACATATATTTGTATATACAATCTTCTGACCATTATAATTCACAGCATGACTAATGTGTGAGTTTCTATAAACTTTGCTAATTTTTCTTAAAAAGTAATAAAGTCATGACTTTTGACGGTCCTTTTAACTTAAGTGTAAATTATTAGTAATATTTAGGCTCTGTTAATTTGATATATTCACCTCTTTAATACATTATAAAATATCTAATTAAAATCAGTAAATAGACATTTATTCATTTAATTAAAAAATTAAATCAAACATCTTGATAAAGTTAATAGAGACGTTCTTAATTAATTTGATAATAAATTTATCTAATTCTCATTTAATCTTCAATAAAAAACAATTAAGAAACAAGTTGTTCTTATAAAAAATGTAATTTTTAATCTGGTATTAGTCTTAATAATGAAATAGCATGGTCATCGATCATGTTTCCTACACCAAGGTCTGTTTCTTTAATGATTACTTTAATATTTTTTATTTCTGTATCAGTCAAATTATAAATCGAAGATAAGATTTTTTTGATCTTAAGATCTTGTGGAACAATCGAGTTCAGATCCGTTCTGGAAGATACTTCTAAATTCTTATTGAGAAAGGATTCAGGAATTTTTCCTGTTGAATCATTTACTATTTGGAATACAAATTTTTCTACTAAAGTTTCTTGTGGAAGGGAATCAAGTGCATTTGCAGTATAAAAGACCTGTATACTAACAGGTTCGTTTGAAATACCTTCTTTATTTCCTGTTGATATATTATTTTCTTCAATTTGTATTATTACAAATCCTTCTAGTAGGTCAGTATCTTGAAAATTTAAAGGGGCTAACCCTCTTATATCTTTGCACACCAATCCAGTCGATTGTTGTGGATCAATGGTTTTTATTATGGAGTTGCTCGAATTGTAATTATTAAACACTACATTCCAAAATAATTTAATTGGATAATACTGTTTATTATAAATACTGATATCAGTATCATAGTGTCCTGGTCGTAATGGTCCTTCATCACCTATAATAGAGCCACACACAAATTTTGCATTATAAGTGAATAGATTAGATGTAGAGATCAAAGATTTTTCTGATTTAAATTTAAAATTGTTAACAAATAAAACTGAAGAGGTGGGAATGTAATCATTAATCTCAACTACTTTTGAAATTGTATTGGGTAAATAATTATCATTACCAGCTTTTTGTGTAATGGTATAATTATTATTTGATATATTATTAAGAGAAATAACTCCTATGGTTTTATTTGAATCCATTAATCCATTATCATATACTTCTAGGCTTTCAGATTTTTGATAGGGATCTGGAATGATGATAAATTTCCCATCCGAAATGACAGAACCATTAATAGACATCAATTTGATCTGTAATGAATTAGAACTATTAGTTAATGCATAAATCATTTCAAGTTGTATATGTTCTACATAAAGAAAAGTTAAGATCGTAATAAATAAAAAAAATAAAGTTGAAATTTTCATTAATAGTATAAGTAGAAAATATAATATAAATTATACTTATCAAGGTCAAAAAATTAAATAAAAAATTAAGGGTATGAAATATTGAAGTGGACTTATATAAGATTTGAATTTTAGATATAATATCTAATATATTTCAAAATTTCCTTGAATCGCCTTCCAAAAGGCCAGAACCGAGATGAATCCTATCAATATGTTTAGAGAGTTCTTCATTATTGTTAAATAATGATTCACAGTATGGACACCGAATTGATTCTTTAGACATAAAGAGTATATAACTTGACCCATTTATTAATATAGTTGATATTTTTGTCATTATAATACAATAATGATTCATTTGTCATAATAGCTAATTTATAAGGAATAGAGAGTTTTTTGGTTTCATTAAATTTTTATTTTGACAATTTATAATAGAATTAAATTAACAACAGAGTTGAATTAAATAAACCTTTTTTTAATTATAACTCATATAAAATACCCAATAATAATATCATAATAATTTTAAATGGAAGCATCGATTATTCAAGAAGATAGATCTCAAATAATATAAAATGTACTAAATAATTTTTTTATGGTTATTATAAGTAATAAATATGCAATAAAATTTGTTTTTTCCCTACATATTTTTGAATCTATAAAAATATCATTAGAGATTTACGTTCCTTATGAATGGTAATTATTTCTTTCCAAGAATTCTAATGTATTGCTCTTAGAAACCTTTGTAATATTGACAAAATCTATAAAGCATTTGATAAAAAATAATATTTAAATGTACTTCACACACAATATGTAAACTATTGTGGCTCTATTGTTGCTGGTGGTTTACTTGAAATCGCATACGTTACCCATGATACTCCATCCACTTCATTTGTAATTCTATTACTGATTCTTTCAAGTAATGGATATGGAAGTTTTGTCCAATCTGCTGTCATTGCATCTACTGAATTTACTATTCTTATGGTCACAATATTACCATATAGGCGTTCATCTCCTACGACTCCAACGGCTTTATCATCTCCTACCGCGGCATAAGCTTGCCAAACCGAATTGTATAAATTTTCAGTAATAAGCTCATCTTCCACAATTTTACTTGCATGTTTTGAAATTCTTATTTTGTTCGATGTAATTTCTCCTATTATTCTAACAGCCAACCCCGGGCCTGGAAAAGGATGTCTGTTTAAAAGATCATCTGGAACTTCTAGGATCTTGGCGACTTTTTTAACTTCATCTTTATATAGATGTCTAAATGGTTCTAATACCTTGAGATTAAGTTTACTAGGAAGTCCTCCAACATTATGATGAGTTTTTATTATTGATGCAGGTCCTACTGAAATACCACTTTCGATGACATCAGGATACAGAGTTCCTTGTGCTAGCCATCGAAATTCTTCTTTTTCTTTCACTTCCTCTTGAAAAATATTAATAAATTCGTGACCTATGATCTTCCTCTTTTCTTCAGGATCTGTAACCCCTTTTAATTTGCTTAAAAATTTCTTTGAAGCATCAATATAAGTTACATTTAGGCCTATTTTTGTTAAAAGGTTCATTACCAGAGATTCTTCATCATATCGAAGCAAACCATGATTGACAAAGATACATTGCAAATTATCATGAACAGCACGATTTAAGAGAACTGCTACAGTAGTAGAATCTATACCGCCACTAACGGCACACAATATTTTATCATTTCCCACTTTTTTCTTTATATGTTCAATAGTAGATTTGATAAAATTTGTCATATCCCATTCTGGTTTTGCTTTACTAATAGTGATAGAAAAATTCTTCAATATTTCAGCACCACGCTCAGTATGAACAACTTCAGGATGAAATTGAAGTCCATAGAATTTCTTTTCTTGATTCCCAATTGCTGCTGCGAAAGAACTTTCTGTGTGAGCTAATACTTTAAATCCCTTTGGAGTCTTATCTGCTACATCCCCATGACTCATCCAACAATCTATACTTCGGTCTAAATTAATAAAAAGGTCAGATGTATCATCTATTGTCAAAACTGCCTTTCCATATTCTCTAGCTTGAGATCTTTTAACTTTCCCTTTGAAATTATCCACAATTATTTGGTGGCCGTAACAGATTCCAAGAATAGGTATTCCAAGTTCAAATATCTTTCTATCAGGTTTGGGAGAATTTTCAGCATATACACTAGCTGGGCCACCAGAAAAAACTATACCATTTGGAGAAAGCTCTTTAACTTGATCAGCGGTGAGATTATAAGGATAAATTTCACAAAAAACATTTGCATCTCTTATTCTTCTACATATAAGATGGCTATATTGAGATCCAAAATCTAGAATAATTATTTTATCCAATTTACGTTCTATTTCCATAAGTACTATCTTTTTCTAACATTCTTGTAAAGACCCATGCAGAGGTATTAATAATATCAGTTAGCCTTTCTTTTTCTCTATAATTGTTAATTGTTATCTTTTTAATTCTTCCTTCATGTTCATCAATAAAATAGTTCATTAGGTCATGATTGAAAGAATCATTTTGATGATTTTTATCTCGATCTTGAGTGATCATTCCTTCTAATATCCTTTTTATAAAAAATGATTTGAATGGAGGAGTCTCGGTACTAAAGAATAAATCCTTCTCTGGAATTATCTCTATTGTTTGTGAAGAAATATTCACTTTAGCTAATGATAAATTATCTTTAAGTCTCTTAAGTTCCCTTGTTTCTGTGAAAGTGGATACATTTTCATTTAAAGTATCGGAATTATGTTTTTTGTATTCAGTTTTTATAGTAGGTTTATTATGACTAACTTGTTCTTGTTTTGGACTAATAGTAGAACTAGCTGTGTTATTTAGTGAACGTTCAAGTTTAGAAGCAGGTTTAAAACTTTCCTGCTTCAATAAGTTATCAATAAGTAGAAGAAGACGTTTTAGTCTGTCTATTTCTTCTTGCTTATCTGAGAGTTGTTTTAATACCCAGTCTCTCAATTCTGCAGCATTTTTAATATCCTCTTCTGAATAATTTAACATTCAATGTAACATATAATCAAAGAGTATAAAGTTGTTTTTACCTTTTTATTAATATCATACAAATTCCTAAAGATAAAAAATCAGATATAATTTAACTATATTTTAAATATAGACCAATAAAATTGTTATGGTCTACTTATACTACTATCTCATCATAATACCAACTAACATAATTAGTAATCTTTTTTCCTAATAAATTATGATAGTATACCAAGACATTTCAAAAAAATTTGAAATTATAATTATATAATTATAATAAATTACATTGATGATTAAACAAGGAACAATTTATTTTTAATTTAATTCTTAATTACGATAACACAACTATTCCATGTGAGAGAATTAAGGCATAATTTTATAAGGCTTAAAACCAAGTATAGGTTTTTTAGAAGTGTCAAAGAGATTTGATTTAGAATTTTTAGCAAGAACTCGTAAAAGGTTTTTTGCAATTTGGAGTTTTTCTCTTTTAACTTTAACATTATTTATTGTTTCTTTTGAATATGGACCTATAATATCATCAAATAACATTCCCACTAATACAATATCTTTTGCCATAAATTCCTCAGCAAGGAATACACACCGATCTCCATCGGTAAATCCTCCAAAATTAAAAACATGTGGAACAGGCATTACTTGAGTTGTTCCAATAATTCTTCTGAATTTAGGAATATATTGTTCCATTAAAGCTATATTATCACTATGTGCATGAATTACCATAATTGCCCCAAGTTTTTCTGCTTTTATCAGAGAACGAGGATCTCCATCCAGATCTGTAACAACGATATCAGGTTTGATTTTATTCTCTATTAAAAATTTCACCGCACCGTCTGCTACTATTTTGACGAATGCTTTATTTTTTTTGATAAAAGAGGTGTAGAGATCTAAATTTGGTCCAGCACCAATAACCAATATTCGTTTCCCCTTTATTTTTTTATTCAAAACTTTAGGGTCTAGAAATTTTCTTTTTATTAAATTTGATAAGATATATGCAGCTTTTTGATCTTCTTCGGTACTATAACCCATTTTTTCTCTAATGTCTTGATAATATGGGAACCAGGTTACGAAATGCACATTTTATATAATTAATAACCTATTAATAGACTATTTGTTAAATTTAATAAGTTGTATATTTGAGATGTGAAATTTTAAAATGATAATAAGAACATTTAAGTGATAAGAATGGTTTATTTTCTGAATTTATAGAATGGAACTTACAAGAAAAGAGGAGAAGGCATTACAAGGTGAATATGGAGATGGATTGAAGTTAGCCTATAAAATACTTGTTGCAATAGGAAATGCTAACAATGCTACAAAACTAATCCCTATCAAATGGGCGCATATTTCAGGAGTTAATTTTAACACAATAGGAGAAGCTGGAGTAAAATTTCTTTCACAGTTGAATAAAGAAACTAAAGTTAAAGTCACAACAACGCTAAATCCTATGGGATTTGACTCAAAGAAAGACAATAAGATTTCCGAAGATTTTAAATTTAACCAACTGTCAATTATAAATTCTTATTTATCTTTGGGTGTAAAACCTTCTTTCACTTGTATCCCATATGAAATTTTCGATTTGCCAAAAAAAGGGGAGATCGTGAGTTTTGCAGAAAGTAATGCAGCAGTTTTTGTAAATTCTATATTAGGAATTAAGTCAAATAAGGAAAGTTCCTTGAGTTCTTTAGCAAGTGCCATAACGGGCAAGACTCCCTATTCTGACTTGTTAATTAACGAGCTTAGAAGGCCGTCTGTTAGTATAAAGCCAGAAATAGACATAAAAACGGAATCTGACTTTGGGCTATTAGGTTATTTTGCTGGTAAAATAGCAAATGATATCTGTGTAGGTTTGGAAATGAATTCTGAAAGTTTAGACATTATCAATTCAAAAGCTATTTCTGCAGGAATTGGAACATCAGGTATGTGTGGGATGTTTACTAATAAAATTAATGATTGTGAAAAAATCTCTTTCGGTAAACCTGAAATAACAGATGTAAAAGATGATTTAAATACAGCTGAAAAAGGAGATTTAATAGTATTTGGAAGTCCTCAATTGGGTTTACACGAACTAAACATGCTTGGTCACTTAACAGATGGAAAAAAATTCAAAAAACCATGTATGGTATTTTGTCCCCGTTCTGTAACAGAATGTAACAAGGAAATGATCAATAAATTAAGAAAGGCAGGAGCAGATATTACGTGTGATTCCTGCACATGTTTGACTCCTTTAATAACAAAGAATGATTACGATTCAATCATAACAAATAGTATAAAATGCGCATATTATATGAAACATTCAAACAAAATTGATGTTTCTTTAAAAGATATGAAATCTATAATAAAAGAATACTGTGAATAATTTAATTATGATGAATATATTTTGCAAAAAAATTGTTGGGGGAAAGGCAGAAGGATTAGCACTCCTATCTAATAAACCCTTAAATATGCTCTCAATGTTAGATACAAAATCAGGAGAGATAAAAGATAAAGAGCATGATTTATTTAATCGAACACTTGCAAACAGGATTCTTATTTTCCCAAACTGTATTGGTAGTAGTGTAGGAGCCTATGTTTTTTATTCATTAAAAATCAATGGTGTCAACCCAAAAGCAATTATTTGTACTAATAAATGTGACATTATAACTGCATCAGGATGTGCAATTTCAGATATTCCGCTTGTAGATGGAACAGGTGTAAGTTTTAAATCATTAAATAAAAATACAAAAGTTACGGTTGATGCTGATAACCAAATGGTTATACTCGGTACACTTTAATTTTCGGATGATCTTTAAGTCTTTTATCGGTGCGTGGCAATCGATGGGCGAACTGATCATGTATTACATGAGATGAAGACCAAAGTCCACGCACCGAATAAATAATTTATGAAAATAATGAATTCATTTTATAAATCAGAAAAACTAATAACTTTTGAATTATTCTTGTGGAGATATTATTATTATATTATCTCCTTTTAGGAGAATATTACCCAATATGGTTTGTTCTCCAGCTTTATATTCGGTAGCATCACTCAATACAAGATTCATATGCTGATCAAATTTATTGAGTACACCTTTTACCACTTTATCTCCTTTTAGTTTAATCATTATAATCTTGCCAACATTTTCTTTTAATACCTGGACTGTTACATCAATAGACAATATATGTATGATATAAAATTACAATATATAATTTAATAGATTTGTATTTTTAACAACAATGATAAGCTCGAAAAAGTTTTGGTTAGAATAGATAAGATTGATATAGCATATAAACTTCTAAAAATATCTAAATTCCGATAACTCCTATAACAAAATAAATTTACATAACGTTAACATCATGTGGTTGACTTTCAATATAGCCAGCTGTTGTTATTCGTACAAATTCAGCATTTTGTTGCATTTCATTTATAGTTTTTGCGCCACAATAACTCAACCCTGACCGCAAACCTCCAACTAACTGACGGATAATTTCTACAACACTTCCTTTATAAGATACCATTGCTTCCACTCCTTCTGGTACATAATCATTTAGTTCGTCTGACTCCTTTATTTGTTCTCCCTCTTCACGATACTTTCTTCCCAATGATGCATAAAAAGATGCCATTCCTCTATAGATCTTGTACTTTTTGCCATTTTTAACAAGTGTTTTTCCTGGACTTTCATCTGTTCCTCCTAATAGACTTCCTACCATTACAGATGAAGAACCTGCGGCTAGTGCTTTGGTTAAATCTCCTGAATTTCTAATTCCTCCATCAGAAATTACTGGAATTTCATATTTTTTAGAAATTTTTACACTATCTAAAATTGCAGTTAGTTGTGGAACCCCTGAACCAGTAATAACCCTAGTTATACATATTGAACCTGACCCTACACCAACCTTTACAGCATCAACGCCCGCCCTAATTAAATCCTCAGTTCCTCTGCCAGTAGCGATATTACCTGCTATCAACTCACAATCTTTGAATGCTTTTTTTATTAAATGAACGCAATTTATGGCATTATCACTATGACCATGAGCTATATCGACAACCATAACATCTGCACCTGCATCCAATAGTGCTTCTGTTCTCTCGAGATAATCTCCTTTAACTCCCACAGCAGCCCCTACCAGCAAACGCCCTTTTTTATCTTTAGAAGCATTAGGAAACTCTTCCATTTTTAAAATATCTTTGCTAGTTATCAATCCGATGATCTGCTTATCTTTACCAATTATAGGTAGTTTTTCAATTCTGTTCTTGTGTAAAATGTCTTTAGCTTTTTCAATAGTAGTCCCCAATTCGGCGAATACCACGTCTTTACTCATTACTGAAGTAACATTATTATCAAAATGTGTTTCAAATAAAAGATCTCTTTTAGTAATAATTCCTGCTAGTTTCTTATCTTTTTCAATGAGGAGGCCAGATATCCCAAAATCGTGCATAATTTTTTTTGCATAGCCTACAGATGAATCTATACTAATGGTATAGGGTTGTTCTATCATAACAGATTCAGACCTTTTAACCTTTAGAACTTCATCTACTTGGTCTTGTATTGTCATAAATCTATGTATAATTCCAATACCTCCTTCTCTTGCTAATGCTATGGCCATAGGTGACTCGGTAACTGTATCCATATTGGCACTGATAACAGGAATATTCAAACTGATGTTTCTCGATAATCTTGTTTTCAAATTAGTTTGTGATCGAGAAATAATGGGAGAACGTTTTGGGATTAATAATACATCGTCAAAAGTTAGACCTTCTCTAATATTCAATATTCAATTTCTTGTTAGTCAAGGAAGAATTATAAGTTTTGCATCAATTTCGATTTAAACCGTTTTAATTTAATTAAATTGAATGGGCATTAATTATAGGATGGCAGAAGCAATTTAAAATATATCAACTCAGCAATTGTAAAGTATCTAATGCTAATACAGTTTCCTTAACGTTATGAGTGCGAATAACTGTTGCACCATTCATAACTGCGATAACTTCCATTATTAGAGAAGGGATACGTCTTTCATTTATCCTGAGATTCATAAGTTTTCCTAGAAATGATTTATTCGAAAGAGAAATACAAATGGGAAAATAGAGCTTTGTGAGTTCTTTGAGATTAGAGATAATTTCTATATCTCGACGGTACCATGGTATTTTTGTTATTTTTGTAAAAAAAGGATTATTACCTTCTTTTCTAAAAAACCCGATAGATGGATCTATTATAATATTAGTTTTCTTAATACCAGCTTTTTGTGCGATTGTTATACTATCATTTAGGATTTTCTTCGTTGAGAAAGATTTTGCCATTAAAATTGAACTCGGATTTTTTTCATATGCACCCAGTATTACCGGGATATTGTATTTTGATAAAATTGGAGCCATTTCAGGATCATATTTTAGTCCACAAACATCATTTATCGCATCTGCTCCTATCATGATTGCCTCCTCGGCTACCTTAGCTCGAGGAGTATCTACAGATAAAGGAAGTCGACAACTGTTACGTATCATCTTAATAGCTTTTTTTAATCGCAAAATT
>DASUZI010000017.1:0-4614 GCA_036376955.1 Nitrososphaeraceae archaeon | reverse complement strand
ATATTTTTCGAATACATCATATAATTTTTCTATGAGATTTATATGCCTGGTTATTAACTTTGACAATTGTATATTGTACATATCTTTGTCACAGAATAAAATATCTTTATAACGACTAATGACTTCAACCATATTTGTGGGCAGACGATCTATTTTTTGGGGATAGTTCTCGACAATAAAAATATTTTTATCATTTCTTGGAGATACAAAAAGAACCTCTCTAATTGGTGTATTACTAAGTAGGCTTCCATCCCAACCATATACATTGTCTTCTACCTCAACCCAAGGAAATCCATAAATCGGATAACCTGAACAGGCTAGGATATGTTCTGCCTTAATTTCTGTTAGAGTATTATCAAAAACAAGAGGTTTTCCAGTCATAACATTTACAGCAGTCATAATAAGTCGAAGAACATTTGGTTTTTCTTCTTCTCGGGCAGCAAGATTTAATTTCTTGTAATCAATATATTTTTCAAGTGTTTTTTCAAGAGGAGAGTGATCATATACATAAGTCCAACTTTTTGGATCAAAATAACTACCATCATCCATTTTTCTTATTAAGCTAGAACTATTTCCCCATTGCCACCTAGGAACAAACATTTTTGGAACTCCAAAAATTGCAGCGTTTACAGAAGCTGACGATATTTTTTTGAGCAAATATTCTTTATTATAAGAGTCCCACTCATACATCCATAAATCCGGAATAATTTGTATATTACTTTCACTTATTTCTAGCCAAAAGTCTTCTAGATCTTTTTCTGGTTGATCGCTTTTACTACCTGCAATTATGGCAGCATTTACAGCACCAATAGAAGTACCAGCAACTATATCTATTCGTATTTTTTGTTTTACTAATGCCTTAAACACACCGCAGGCAAAAGATCCAAAAGAGCCACCACCTTGCATGATAAGAACATTTTCTAAAGATCTAGTTCTTTTATGTCTTGGTGGGCTTTCTCCTTTTATTTCATAACTCATCTATATTATAATAACTTTTTAAATACTAAAAATATTCTCATTTGTATTGTTAATTATATTGTTTTTCCTATAAATCCTCCTATAGAAATGTTCGAGACCAAGATGTATGTCAAATTTGTTTCACATCTGACTGTGAAAGATACAAAATATAATTATTATTCATCTTCCTTATCCTTCATCAAACAATTTAGTATCAAATGCTACCGCCTTGTCTGGTTCTGATGCATATATAACATAGTTATGGTTTTTCAAAAGATTTGCAATCCAACGAGGTATCAATGATTGTTCTATTTAGATATATCATAATAACACATTTGGGAACACTCAAACTCATAGCCAATTACTCGTTAATTATTTTGAAATACCAAGCATATCTATATACTTTGTTAATTAGTTATAATGTGTCTATATTTTAAATTGAATTTTTTAACTATAAACTTAAATTATATCTAAGTTGATCAAAGTAAATCCAGATTATTTTTTATCTTAAGCATTTGATTTTTTAATAATTTTCTTTTATTTATTTACAATAACATTTATGATTAGAAGTAATTCTTCATTTTCGATAGGTTTTCTAATAAAATAAACTGCATCTGATAATTCTGTTTTTATATCTTCGGTTTCTTCACCAGCAGTTAAGAAACATATTTTTGGTTTGCCGTCCCTCTTTCTTATTTCTCTATAAAATTGAAATCCATCCATTAAAGGCATTTTTATATCTAAAATTAATAATTCGTAAAAATTAGACTTAAACTCTTTTAATGCAATGAGAGGATTACAATAGTAATCTACTATAAAGTCATTACCTTCTAAAACCGTCTTGAGCCATAATCCAATATCAAATTCATCATCGACGACTAAGACCCTTTTTTCACTTTTGGGAGGAAGATAATTCTTTTGTAACATGAACAAGAATTTATTTTCATATTAGTTTGAGAGTATTTGAGAGTTACTGAACTAAAATTAAGTGGCAATACTAATGACATTCACTAGGTGGATGCAAATAACTGTCATGGAATAATGTATATATGATATAATTCTGCATTGTTTGATTAAATATGTAATCCTGCTTATCTAACATTTGAATTATGGTTTAGTCAATAGTATGATACAGGATAGTTCGAAGTATGTTAGTTAAGATATATTCTGATTCCTATTTACCATTTTCTTTATATCCTAATAATCAATTATAATATTCTATCTTTGACATCAAAGAAAATAACAAATATACATTCATCACATTTAGATGCTCAAAGAATAAAGATTGTACATGGCCTTCAAAATATAATCAAATCACAATCACAATTATTTGAAAATACAAAGATAAAGGTTGATAATTGTATAAACTACGATAATCTAACTTCATCCATATCATTAGTTGAGCTCGAATCAATCAAAGAATCAATTATTGAAGCAAAAAAAAGAGGACTAACCATAAGATACATTACTGAAATCAGGGAAGATAATATTGAATATTGTAAAGAACTTTATCTAATAGTCGACGAGCTTAGACATTTAGATAGATTAAAGAGCAATTTTATTTTAAGTGAATCAGAATATATTTCCCATATTGGTTATTATAGTTTAAATGAAAAAAGAGGTAAAAAAATTATCTCAGAAATTATCTATAGTAATATTAAATCATTTATAAAAGAACAACAACACATTTTTAATATACTTTGGAATAAAGCAATTCCCGCTGAAAACAAAATAAAGGAAATCGAAAATAGTTACATTGTTCTCAAAATTGAAAATCGTGAAAATCCGGCTAAACAAAAGATATTAGAGGAAGAAGGCAAAGGTTTAGAGATTAATTATGAAGCAAAAATTATAAAAAAACCAAACGAAATCATAAATAGAATTATTCATTTAGCAGAAACATCATCTCAATTGTTAATTGTATCATCTTATGGTGGAATGCAATTAATATACAATAATTTTTTCGATCATTATAAAAAAATACTTGATGAATATAAAACAGGAGAAAGCAAAGGAATAAAATGGATTTGTAATATAGAAAAGGAAAATCTTGAGATCGCTAAAATATTTTTAAAGATGGGGATGCAAATTCATCATATTAAAAATCTTCCACCTATTAATTTTGCATTAGGCGATAAAGAGATAAATGCAACTATAGAAGAGATGGAAAAAGGCAAAATGGTTCAAAGTCTTTTAACAAGCAATGAACCTCTATATATTAGACATTTTCTTTCAGTATTTGAAAATTTATGGTATAGTAGTATGAATGCTACTGATAGAATAGCAGAGTTAGAACAAGATATAGAATCAGAAGGTATAGAAATTATTCGAAATCCTTTTGAAGTTCAGCAACTGTCCTTTAACCTTTTAAAATCAACCAAAGACGAAATATTGATAATATTTTCTACTGCAAATGCATTTCACCGTCAGGAAAAAGCAGGATTAATAAAATTTTTAACTGAAATTGCATCTGAGAAAGGTAATAATGTAAATATCAAAATTATGACACCAGTTGACAACAAATTACAAGATACAAAAAGAGAATTAGAAAATATTCAAACTGATGAAGAAATAGAAGAAAAAGATACAAAATTAGAATACGGAAAAGAAGAAAAAAATATACAACCAAATTCCAAAAAAATACATATAAAATTTATTGAAAGTCAATTACAAACTACAATTTCACTTCTTATAGTTGATAGAAAATACTCCTTAGCTATAGAATTAAAGGATGATACTAAAGATACAACTTATGAAGCAATAGGATTAGCAACTTATTCTAATAGCAAATCAACAGTCTTGTCTTATGTCTCTATGTTTGAAACACTATGGTTACAAACAGAACTATTTGATTTATTAAAAATAAAAGATAAAATTCAAAAAGATTTCATAAATATAGCGGCTCATGAATTGAGAACACCTATACAACCCATACTAGGAATGTCAGATATTCTTTATTCTCGAATTGAGGATAATGAACAAAAAATGTTACTAGAATCCATTATAAGAAATGCAAAAAGATTAAAACGACTTACTAATGATATTCTAGATGTAGCAAAAATAGAAACCGGATCCTTTAAAATAAAAAAAGAAAGATTTAACCTTGATGAGCTAATAACAAATCTTATTGCACAATATAAAACCAGCACTAAAGAAATAGACACTAATAATTCAAATTTGGTATATCTTGCAGAAAACAGAAATTTTATTATTGATGGAGACAAAGAAAAAATATATCAGGTTTTGGATAATCTCTTGTGTAATGCTTTCAAATTTACAAAAGGATTACAGTGTGCTGATATAACTATCAAGACAAAGAAACATGACTACAATAATGTCATCATAGTAAGTGTAAAAGATACTGGCACCGGTATAGATAAAGAAATCCTTCCAAAACTTTTTACAAAGTTTGCAACAAAATCAGAAGCTGGTACGGGTCTTGGACTATATATTTCAAAAAACATTATTAAAGCACATGATGGTACAATTTGGGCTGAAAATAATTTAGACGGCAAGGGTGCAATTTTTAGATTTACATTACCAATTGAACCTTAAAATATTGATTCTTATTCTGAATACAGAATTAGTTAGTTAGTTTTTGCAAATCTAAGACAATATTAAGAGTACAATAATATTATTTAATTATTAACTTAATTA
>DASUZI010000016.1:0-2365 GCA_036376955.1 Nitrososphaeraceae archaeon | reverse complement strand
TATTTTTGGGATAGGCTCTAAGTGTTTTATTTGCTATTATTGCTACCAGTATTATCTTAATTTCCGCAAATTCGCCTTCTATCTCGACATATGCTCAAGATACTTAATACTATAGTAACATAAACGAAAATAAACCCTCACTTTTAAATGAACTCAATAGTGTAAAAAATATACTAGAGAGTAAGGTAACTAAATTAGCGACAGCTCTTCAAATTGCAAGTAGTCTACCACAAATGTTACAACCTCCTGATATAAATTTGATAGATCCAAAAGTTAAGTGTATACCAGAGGATGCCGATATAGAAAAGAGAAAAATAGCTAAAATACTGCTAAAATACTTTTAAATCAATTTAAAGAATTTAATTCAATTTTATATTATTTTGGTAATGGAGATATATATTTTGACGAACCATTTCAAGATCAATTAAATCTAACTGCAACTAATTTTTCATTTCGAGATTATTATCAAGCAGTAAATCAGACTAAAAAAACTTACGTGAGCGATAAATCTTTATCATATCAAAAATAATTTTCTAATATATAAATTTAGAAATATTTGTTTGAACTACAAAATTTTGTTACTGGAAATACTATTTAATTTGAGAATTTCCAAGCAAATTTTATTTAAATTAAAATTAGTTCCCTTTCTCTTTTCTGAATAAAATGTTTCAAATTCCATTTATTCTCTTTTTTTTTTCAATATTCTATCAAAAACAATAAGCAAAGATTATCTTAATTTATTAAAATTCATAAAATATGTATTGTTTTCATTAATATTTCCTTAAGGATTAAGATTGTCATTTTCGTATACAAAACAAGTAAATCCTCTAAGTCAAATTTAGGTTGATAGTCTTTTCTCTAAATAATTATGGTAATGTTAATTTTTTTATGGTTCTTAAAATGAATTTTCCGTTTTATTATGTTCTATCTCCCATTCATAATTTTGAGTATCATTATCTTTGGCAACAATCCAAAAATCGTAATTTCCACCAATTCGGTCTCCTGCTTTGTTAAGTTTTATTTTTCCTGATATTCCCTCATTAAATGAATCTGCAGTTTGGCGAACAATATCTTGAAATGATTTGGTAGAATTTTTATTATAACTATTGTTAAAAGTTGTATTATTTTTATCAAGACTTAGTGCTGCTATCCAATAAGAATCATAAGCTAATGCAGAATATGTTATCGAACTTACTTCATGTAATTGTTTTTCTAACACTTCTTTCAAATCATGTAGTTTCTTTGACTCACCATCTATGGAATATAAAGGATTAGAAAGATTTATTTTCATTGCAAACAATGCTGAATCAACATTTTTAGTTATTTGATGATTTTGCGCTATTTTATCATTACCATACCATCTTACTTTACCTAGGTTTTCATAAAGGGTTGATTGGATTAAAATAGGCGTTATCTCATCAAACGATATTATATATACACCTACAGAATTAGCACCATATTTTTTTATTGCATTAGAGACTATTGAATTTAATTTTTCTAATTCTTGATTCCACATTAGGAAATTTATTCTATGTAAACTGGTGGCAAATTTCCCTGTATAAGGTTTATAATTAATACCATCTTCTACTTCTCCTCCTAGTTTTTCAAAATAAAATTTAGTAGATTTATAGAGATCATTACTATATAAACCTCCTCTCCAGATAGGAACAATAACTTTTATGCCATCCTTAATCATTTTTTCTGCAACGATTTTTCCTTGATGTGTATCATCAGGAACTAATCGGAAAAGATTATCTCCTTCAATAGAAAGTGATGATGAAGTACTGGAGTAACTAATAAGTGTAATATTATTAGCATCAGCGTATACTTTGGCAGGATAAACTGTATTACCGACAGCGGGTCCTACAATAATATTTACACCATTTTCATGTAATTTTTTTATTGCCACAAGACTTTCTTCTGGACTTGTCTTTGAATTAGCCATTAATAGAGTGAAATGTAATGAAGAATTCAGTTCTACAAAATAGTTGTTTACATCATATTCTGCTTTTTCTAATGCTACCTTGACAGATTTACCAATTGAGGAAAAGGAACCAGTATATGGCAAAATAGCTCCAATAACAAAATCCTTTCTATTATGTTCATTATACGTCGGTGAAGAGAGTTGAGGAAAAGAAGAACTTTTTTTTATAAAAAACTCCTTACCTTGATCAACACTATAAATATTTGTATAATAAAATCCAGTAAGTATTAGAAAGGATATTAAGATGATTGAACTGAATAGAATCTTTTTGTAAGTTTTATTTCCTCTTATTTTTGTTAAACTTTTGTAAATAAGATCCTTTGATTGCCATTTGATATAATACCTAAGATACCATATAAGACCAGCTGCAATTAACAGATA
>DASUZI010000015.1:0-14448 GCA_036376955.1 Nitrososphaeraceae archaeon | reverse complement strand
TATTATTTCTCTCTCTAATTCTTCTTTATTATACAAAAAATCTGTTAGTAAAATAGACTAACCTAAAAAGAAAAGGTAAAATAAATTAAATAAATCATTGAATATGAATATAATACAGATATGATTGTATAAATTTTTATGTTATTGCCTTAGGAATAGGTAAAAATTCTATCTTGATTTTATTTTCTGCCTTAAATATTGCGTCATCTGTAATATCCAGTGCTGTGTTGTTTGCTATCTTAAAATTTATCAAATATCCTCCTAATTGACCAGCATTAAAAAGAACATCACATAGTAAATCTAATATATTCTTAAACTCATGATCTGATTCCCTAATATGGGAAATTAATAACGATCTAATACTTTTCATTACTGTCAATGAAGGGGTGAGTTTCTCAACTAAATCCTTAAAGCTAGAAATACTACAAATTTGATTATGCAAAGTATCTAAAACAATTTTTGAAGTCCATATGGCTCTAATTGATTTTCTAATACCATTTAATTCTGAAGAAATTAAAGAAGAATATTGAATGTTGTTCTCTTTTATAGAAATATCTAGTTTCTTTATTAATTCTTCATCTTGAGTTTTTAACTCATTGAATATATTTTGAAGCTTTATAATTTCATTGTTAATCCTGTATTGTATTTGTTTTATCTTTGGTCTTAATGGGATATTGTATTTAGTTAAATGAAAATCATTATCATATGTAAATTGAGAACTATGACAATTCTGAATATTGCTATTATGAAGATTCAAGTTAAAATGATCCGTTTTTACTTTTTTATATTCATCTGATATGGCGGTGGTTGCTATTGCTGCTTCTGCTGTTGTTGTTGCTGCTGCTGCAGGTGTAATTGTTGTTACCATCAAAGAAGAAGACTTATTGTCTAGAATTTCTTGTGGTGTATCGTTTTCGCTCATGTGACTTGGTCATTTTTTCTAGTAGTATATATATATAATACCATCATGTTCAATGTTTGGCAGTAACTATGGTAACAACTGTCTAAAGTTACATAATCCAATTTAGCTTAGTAATTTTTTTTGTTTTGACATAATCTAGTTGACAGAGGGATTTTATTTTAAATACTATATTACATGAGTATTAATGAATCAGAGACACATCCATGACGATGGCTATTCCTTTCAAGATCCCGTAATTAACAATTTAAATAATAAAAAGGTTTTCGAGTCAAAAAAACAAAATTTTTCAAATGAAAATAGTCAACATGACAATAATAATAACAACATCAGAAATGAAAGTGATACTACTGGATGTGTCAGTAATATTAGTATTGAAAATAATGATTTAATAGGAAATTTAGAAGAATTTGGTATCTCACAATACGAAGCTCGGGCTTATTTAACTATGATAGGTAAAGGCTCCCTCTCCGCTAGTGAAATAGCATATTATTCTCATTTACCAAGAACGAAAATATATCTCACCCTAAAAAAATTAGAAAAAAAGGGCTTGTCTGTAATTTCTCAACAAAAACCGTTAATATG
Source organism: Nitrososphaeraceae archaeon (assembly GCA_036376955.1). GTDB lineage: Archaea > Thermoproteota > Nitrososphaeria > Nitrososphaerales > Nitrososphaeraceae > TH1177. The sequence goes on along the minus strand of DASUZI010000015.1, from coordinate 12,944 downwards.
TAGTGCCATAAATCCAACCGAAGCTTTCGAAGAAATACTACTAACGCAAGAACAACGGCTGATGAATATGAAAAAAGTTATTGACAAATTACAAAAGATTAATGATAAAAGCAATTATTTGAAAGGGTTAGAAGAAAAAAGATATTTTATACTAGATCCAAAATCTACTTTCCAAAAATTAAACACCCTAGTAGAAAATTCTCGAACTAGTATTATAGCTATTCTTGACGTCTGGGGTTTAAGATTGATTTCACAGTGTAAATCGTTATTAATTAAAGCTATTACCAAGGGAATAGAGATCAAATTTTTAATCTCAAATCAATGTATCGGTAGTGAAGATTTATCTTTTTTACCAAATGAAATTATGATAAAGGTTGGAAATGTTTTTTCTAATATTATTATACTTGATTCCGGTAATATAATAAATATAGATGGAGGAAATGGTAAGGCGGCATTATTTACCTCCATTGATATATTGGGATTTTCTTACATGAAAATTTTTGAAGAGGAATGGAAAAAAGCGGTTGAGATCAAGAGTTTAAATAAAACTGAATCTGTGAACCAATTAAAAGTCGTTCAACTCATCAAATTTATTGAGGATTTCTCGTGTTTTTCAACTACTCCATATTTATATTCTATGTATCTTTCAATTTTATCTTCATTATCCGTTAATACGATGTCTGATGGTTCTGTATCATCATCTTTTCATCTTCCTTCCAATCCTCAATCTTCAGATTTTCTTCCCCACCATTTTACTACGATGTCTTCTCATCAAAGTCAGTCAAAAAATGAAGAAGACAAAGACAATAATAGGATGTCATTGAACAATAAAAAAGATAAAAGTAAACGAATCCACGATTATAATTCCAAGATTGATTTCAATAAAAATCAGAATTCCTTTCTTAATTCATTGGAGAAATATGGTGTATATCTCACTGATTTCACGATTGAGGAACTTGTTCAAATTGTAGATTTAATCCTTAAGATGAATTATTCAGGAGGAGTAAAATTTGATGGTAACAATAATATTTTAAGTATCCATTCAAAAGGCAAAAACAAATCATTAATTATATTGACAATATTATTGAGTTTATATTTCATAAATTTAAAATATGAGATCGAGATTACACCAAAAATATCAGAAATATCTGAAGAGATTACCATTAATACATTTCATATTAAATATTCTAAACTACTTCATTAATATTGTATAATTAATATTGTATTAACAATTTTTAATTTCCATTTAGATATAGAATTATAAATGTTATCTAGCGATTACCACAATAGTAACTTAGTTAGTTATTTTCTATTTGATCAAATTTTTTCAACGCTTCTGGAAGATTGTCTAGGAGATCGCTTGCTACTATGTGTAATCCTGACTTTTGATATGCGATAATTCCAGCAAGTCCATTAAGATAAACAGCTGTGCATGAAGCTTCAAAAGAATTCAATTTGCTATAAAAACCTGCAACAAGACCAGCCAAAACGTCTCCTGTTCCACCAACTGTCATAGCAGGTGTAGTTCTTTCAATAACTGTGGTTAGCTTTCCATTTGAAATGATATTTTTCCATCCCTTGAGGATAATTGTTATTCCATATTTTTTTGCATTCTTAAAAACATCCCAAATTTGCTCATTTTCACTATTAATATTGTCATCGTCTTTTAATTCTGTTTCAAAAATTCTCATATATTCTCCCCCATGAGGAGTAATAATACAATTTGAACCCTTTATTTTGGGTAATATCTCAGGAATTAATGCAGATGCATCAAGCACAATTTTACTTCCATTCTGCAACAATTTCTCAACTAAACTCAATAATGCTTCCTTTTTAGCTATACTCATACCCATTCCAATTGTGGCTACATCTACTTTTTTTGGAAGTGATTTAATTAATCGAGCTGCTGAACCCATAGTTAATCTTTGATCAACAAGAGGTATTACTATGAGATTGGGTGAATATGATCTCGTTGATTCTACATTAACGCTGGGAACAGCAGTATATACCAAATCTGTACCCGACCTTAAAGCGGCTATTGATGCCAATACTGGAGCGCCATGATAAATTCTACTTCCACCTACGACCAGTACAATTCCATTATCTCCCTTCCTAGATGAATTTTTTCTTGGCACTACCAACTTTTTTATCATTTCATCATTTATTTTAACTAATTCAGGAGATTCCAATAGTGTATTAAAATGACCTTAATCAATAAACCTTACTTGATTTGAAACATCCTCGCTAATATAATAGAAAGATTCTTTTTATTGTTGGATTATATTTTCACACCCCGTAACATTTAAAGAAAGAAAGGAATAGACTATCTCTTGTACGATGTTTTCTATGTCAAAACCTATCGAGATAGTTTTTTCTGAAAAAAAAACTCCTCCTTTACATTCACCACATTTAATCTGTGGATTTCCTGGAACCGGATTAGTCGGAAAATTAGCAGTTGATTATTTGATAAAGGAACTTGGCGCTATTCATATGGCAGATCTCTTTTCATCTTATTTTTCACCACAGGTTGTAATACAGGCAGATGGGACAACTAATATAGTTAAAAATAGTCTTTATTATGTAAAAAATACTAGTAATAACAGTAAGAATAAATCGAGCAAAATCAAAAAAGAAATTAAAGAAATAGGCAAACCCGAAGTACAATTAGATAAAACAATTAATGTCGATTCTCCTAATACTCCTTCTCCTCCTCCTCATCAACAATCAACCACCTCATTAAGCTCCATTAGTAGTGGTCCTTTATCCTCTAAAGATCTCATTCTTCTCACTGGTGATTCACAGCCAGTAGTTCCAGGTTCCGAATATATATTATCTGAACAAATTCTAGACTTGATTACAAAATTCAAGATTTCAAATATCTATTCATTAGCATCATATGTTACAGGTACTTTTGTAAATAATCCAAAAATTTATGGAACAGCTACAAATCAAGAAATGGTAAAATCTTTTAGATCCTTTAATATTTCAACCCTTGACAATGGGAACATTACGGGAATGAATGGTCTTATACTTGGATTGGGAAAACTTCGAGGAATAGAAGGAATCTGTTTGTTAGGTGAAACGTCTGGATATGTAATCGATGCAAAAGCCTCAAAAAATCTATTAGAAATTTTGAATAATGTACTGGGAATAAATATCAATATGGATGAAATGAATAAAAGATCTAAAGATACTGAAATACTTATTAAGAATTTAGAACAGCAGATGTTGGCAAAGTCAGGACAAATTCCACAAGGTGTGCCTACTGATGAACAAGAAGAAGAATTAATGTTTCCTCAAAATAGAAAATCCAATATGGGATACATTAGTTAAATTTTTTTATCTATTATAATAATACTAACTAAAAATTTTTTGGCAAAAAATTTTAGGTTAGAGATTATCCAATTCAACTTTGAATCTAAAACAAAGATTATTAATAATAATCTTAGTTAAACATACTGTATGTTCAATTATATAACAAGCTTATTGTTAATATCTTCAATAGTTTTTATTATTCTTGTTTCATTTGATCAGGAATATTACGATATTTCTAACCTTTCCTTTGCTCAAAACTCTAATTTTACTAATAATAATACTAACATTAATAGCAGCAGCAATATAAATAACAGCACTAAAAATGAAACAGGGGCAACAGATGTTGCAGCAACAGATTGGTTGACTTTTTCTAACGATAAATTTGTACTTAAATACCCTCATGACTGGAACGTAGAAAAGAAATTATCAAAATTTCATGTCCTTGATTTTAAATTAATTAAAAATAACCCATTCTCATTTATCGGAATCTCATTCTCATCACTTACAAATCCTGAAGAGTTTACCAATAAAATTATTTTAGATGAGGCTGAAAAATTTGGTATGGATGCATCTTCTTCTGGATTTGAGGTATATGAAGTTTTAGACAAAGATCTAAACAAGCATACAATAGATGGCAATCCATCATCTTTTCATATTGTAAAATATAAATATGAAGACAATGGCCTTGAAGGAAAAATTATGGAAATTTTCTCTCTCATTGATAAGAGCTTATTCACATTAACTTATCAGTCAACCGTCGAAAATTTTGATAAAGACTTGCCCGTGGTTGAAAAAATTATTGATTCTATTAAAATAATAAAGTAGCAATAAACCAAATTCTTATTTCGCATTTTTTTGCGGCTAAAATGAACTTGACCTTTTTTTATATTATCATCCAAAAACATAAAGAATGGCTCCGTAACATCATCTTCTTATATATTTATGGAACTTCCTGGACAATTCGATCTCAAGATCATCGAAAATGAGATACGTGACTACAAGAAATTAATCAGGTATAATGACTTTATTAAAAAAGAGATAGATATTCGACAAAATAAAAAAATGATCGGATACGTGGATGGTCCTCCAACCATGAATGGGGAACCTCATGTAGGTCACTTAAGAGGACGAATTATAAAGGATTTATGGTTTCGGTTTCAGACGTTAAAACAAAACAAAGTGATATTTAGACCTGGATGGGATACCCAAGGTTTACCAGTAGAACTACAGGCAGAAAAAGAATTAGGATTAACAGGAAATAAAACCGAAAATATCAACAAGGTGGGGATAGAAAAAATTGTTGAAACATGTAAATCCATTGTTAAAAAATACAACAAAAAATGGATTGAAGTAGATGAATTGCTTGGAATGTCTTTCGATTATGAGAATGGATATTGGACTTTTCACGATGACTATATTGAAAGAGAATGGTCGTATCTCAAAACTGCTTGGGATAATGGGATTTTACAGGAAGGATTTAGGGTTGTTGCATTTTGTCCATCATGTCAAACGTCTCTTAGTAATTCCGAAGTGAATCAAGGATATAAAACTGTTGAAGATCCTTCATTTTATTATAAGGTAAAATTAGCTGATGAAGATACATATATGATAGTTTGGACTACTATGCCATTTACATTAGTTACAGATGAACTTGTGGGTGTAAATCCTGAAGCTAATTATGTTTACGTCGAGGCGGATAAACAAGTATGGATTGTAGGAGAAACTAGATTAGAAGAACTTATGAACGAGCTCCATATAGAATTTTATAAAATTAAAAAAATCGTAAAAGGTAAAGAACTAGATGGAATGTATTACATTCACCCATTATTGGACTTAATTCCAGAACTTAAAAAGCTCGCAGATTCAAAATCAATTCATTTTGTGGTATCTGAAGAATTTGTAGATGTAACAACAGGTAGTGGAATTGTTCACCTTTCTCCTGCTAATGGAGAAGAAGACTTTAACATAGCTAAAAAGAAAAATATTCCTATTTTTGTTCCAATTGACGATAGAGTTGTCTTTACAGATCAAGCAGGAGAATTTAGTGGGTATTTTGTTCGTGATACTGATGAGAAAATAGTACAAATAATGAAAGATTTAAAAGCTAGTATAAAAATTGGAAAAATTAAACATCAGTATCCAACATGTTGGCGTTCTCATCATAAACTTGTATGGTTGGCAAGACGAGAATATTTTTACATGATCGATAAATTAGGTGAGAAATCTATCGATGCTGCTAAAGATGTTGAATATTTTTTTGAAGCTCCTAAAAACCGATTTATCGAAATAATCAAAGAAAAAGTCCCATGGTGTATATCAAGAGAACGTATTTGGGGTACACCTATTCCTATTTGGGTTTGTTCCAATTGTAGGCATAAAGAATTAATTTCAGATAAAAATGACCTGGTAAATAAATCTACTAATCTTGTTAAAGATAAAAATAGTAACTTAATTTTGCAACAGGATATAGACAAAGCTCAATATACTGAAAGTATATCAGGTAAGAATAACAGTATTATTTCTCCTATTGATAAAGGGCATTTTGAACTACATAGACCATGGATAGATCAAATAATAATAAACTGTCCTAAATGTAATTCCTTGATGACAAGAGAACCATATGTATTAGACACTTGGCATAATAGTGGCGCTGCTCCTTTTGCATCGTTTAACAATCAAGATTATAAAAAATTGATTCCTGCGTTATTTTTAACTGAAGGTATAGATCAAACCAGAGGTTGGTCATATTCTCTATTAATACAGAATGTAATATTGAAGAATGAATCTACGGCACCATTCAAATCTTTCCTTTTTCAAGGACATGTATTAGATGAAAAAGGTAATAAAATGAGTAAAAGTGCTGGGAATGTAATAGAAGCTAACTTAATGCTTGAAAAGAATTCAATAGACCTCATTAGATTCTATTTTATCTGGAAAGCATCTCCTATAGAAGCATTAAATTTTAGTCTAAAAGAAATGACTTCAAGACCCTATCAAATACTGAGTACACTTTATTATTTGCATATCTATTTAAAACAAAATAGTATTCTCGACAATTTTGATAGATGTATTCATGACCTCAAATGGACAATCAAAAACAACTTATTAGAAACTCCTGAAAAATGGCTTCTTTCAGTATTACAAAATTTAATAAAAACTGTCAATTTGTTATTTGAAAATTGCAGATTTCACGAAGCAACAAAAGCTATTGAAGAATTCATAATAAATAATGTTAGTCAAACATACATACCACTTACAAGAAATTATATTTGGAACGATAGTATTGAGGAAGTTAACAGAAGGCTCGCAATTTTTTCAATTTTAGATTATGTACTAGAGAAAATTGATATTATCCTTCATCCCGTATCTCCCTTTATTACAGAATATCTATATTTGAATTGCTTCAGTAAGGTAACAAATTTAAAAGAGATCGATACTTCGAGAGATAGTGTACTTCTCTCTAAATGGCCTTATGTAGAAACATCTTTAATTGATCATGATCTTGAGAATACTTTTGAAAAAATAAAAATAATAATATCTTTAGCAAATTCTGCAAGAATGAAAGCAAAAATTAAGCGAAGATGGCCTGTAACAGAAATGGTAATATGTTCCTTTTTACAGAATGAAGTAGTAGCACCATCCAATAATAATACAGAAAACTATTGCAATCATTATCAAGTTAATACAGAATTAACAAAGAATGATATATATGAAATATTGAAAAACCAATTGAATGTACAATCTTACAAAGTTATCCAAATTCATACATCCAATACAATGGAAAAAGTTCTAGAAATGATTAATTCCAATCTTCCTATTTTACCTTTAATTAGTATAATTCGAAAAAGAGTAGCACCACAGGTAAAGTCTGATATAGGCAGGGTTATGTCAGAATTTGAAAAACTAGACAAAGTAGAGGTTCTTCATACACTTAAAAGGACCAAAATGGTTCATCTGATTTATGATAAATCTACCTCTTCTTTTGTTGATATACATGAGCAAGATTTGGAGATTTCGTTTTCAGTTAAAGACGGTTATGTTTATGCAGAAAAAGATAATTTAATGATATTTATGTCTACAAATCGTGACCAAAAATTAATTACCCAGGGTCTAGTACGTGATTTGGCTAGGAACCTACAACAATTGCGAAAAGAAAAATCCTATAACCCAACTGAAATTCTATCAACTGCATATATTGCTGACCTACAAAAAGAAGAGGTATGTTCTTTGTCTTTACATAGAAACGATTTAACATATTTAGTTAGAGTCAAATCTGTAGTTTTAACTGAAGAAAAGGAAGAAGGTATCGAATACAAGAAGGTTGAAATTGATGGAAGAGAAATAAACATATCAATAAATTAGGTTTTTTTATTTTTCATATATCGAAGTTGTATATTTTCATTGGCAATTTCTATATATTTATTATCTATTTCAGTACCCAAAAATTCTACATTTAAATTAATACAAGCCAATGCTGTGGTACCTATTCCAATAAAGGGATCATAAATAATTGTATTTTTTTTTATACCATGTAATTTAATGCACAAGTACGGTAGTTTTTCGGGAAAAGTTGCAGGATGAGGTCTTTTTTCTTGAATTGTATTATAAGGAATAAACCATATATTTCCCCTATCTCTCTTATCTGTTCTAGCAGATTTCCATCTTCCTATATTTGATTTGTCTTGGTATGTTACTCCTACAGCTAATTTGTCAATAGCTAAATCTCCTTTTTTGGTAAAGTGAAAGATGTATTCATGAAGATCACTGAGAAACCTCTGGCTAATTATAGGTTTGAAATGTCCAATAGAAGAATCAGTCTTTATGATGTTATTTTTTTTCCCTATATCAGCTACTTCAATAGATATTGATTTTATCCAATGGATTGTATTTTGTAATTTATACCCAGCTTCAATAAACTTATTACAAATCTCAAAAGGAAGCATAAAATCTGCAGGTCTTCCACCAACATTGAGAAAAAACGATCCATTTTCTTTTAAAATCTGTAAACTATTTTTAGCTACTTTTTGTAACCACAAAAGGTATTCATTTTTATCTCTTTTATCATTATATTTAGAATATTTCTTATTAATGTTATAAGGAGGTGATGTTACTATCGCATCAATTTTTATAGTATTCTCTTTTTTTAATAAACTCATAAACTCCATACAATCAATATTATATATTTTATTTACATGAATCATTTGATCCTAGTTCGTGGAATGAAACAGATTGACTTATAAGATTTTTGGATCAGATTTTCGAGTGAGATTATTATAATCAATAATTAGATATATCGACTTGTTATTTATAAAATCTAACAAAAATTTGATTTTTTCTTCCTCCTCCTCTTTTAAATTTATTAGCAAGGTCTAATAATGGGTATTATTTATTGATTAACGTGTCAGAAAATAATAAGTTCAATTTTAAATATCTCAAATATCGCTCCCTTCACGATATGTTCAAAATCATATTATCTTCTGCCCAATCTGCATTGGGAATTAGTTCATTACTTTATTCTTTAAATTACAAAAACCAAAATCTTATGTTTATCTATAATAGCTCAATAGGAAGCAGTTTAATACACTATAGTATATTGGACGAAAAACCGTTAACAAAGTTTATTCAGTTGAATAAACAAAGTGGAGAATATAAATATATAGACGATGTCGGAAATGAATCCCATTCTATATATATTCCAATTCTGGAATTGGAAAATGCAACATTAGAATTTCCACTTAATTAATAAATCAAATAATAAGACACATATAATTCTGTATTAGTTGTGGTTATATAAATTGACACAACACTACATTTAATTTAATCAATAAAACTTTTGAATATAAATTTCCTCAAATTTATATAATTTATAAATCTGTAATACACTTACTATCTTAATTATGGCTTACTCAGATTATATATCTTCCTTATTGTCTTACCAAAAAATCAATTTAACTCAAGAGGAGCGATCCTTTATAATGAAATTTATTCGAGGTCATGACCCATCATTTAAATTTTCATCGTATTTTAAATTAAGAGGAAATCAATCTCCAGAGAATAATGATGCCTCATATTTGATATCAAGACGTTTAGAAGGTATTGGATTCATAGAAGGTACAAAAGGCAAGTTTTTGAGTAATGTCAAGAATTATAAATTTACTACCTATGGATTATTTTATGTGTTTCAAAATATCTCCATTTATCCTCCACAATTTTTACTTAAATATCAAGATAATATAATTTTGCAAACTTTGGTGTATCAATTCTTTAATGAAAAAACAATTAAGACATGTACTGGAAGATTTTATTCCCAAATTGTTAGTTATTTAGAAGAATGTTGTAACGTAACATTAAACGCTATAGAGGATATTAATTTAGCTGAAAAAGAAGAGGAAAAAGTCAAAATCTTTGATAAATTGAAGTTTGATTTAGAATGGTTAATACGCAGATTATGTTTTAAATTAACAATTATGTATAATGAAACCAATTTACTATCAATTAATCCAAATCTAAATGATGATGTCAAAGTAACACTATACGAATATGAAAACAAAATGAAAATACAATTATCAAAGGATATGCAATTCATTACCTTATTGAAGAATCTATATAAAGATTTTAACGACGGTTACGGAGAATTTATAAATTTACATAACGAAAATTCTGAAAACATAAACAAGTAATATTAATTCTAATATTTATTTTAGTATAATAAACTTTTTTTAAACTTTGTCATTCTTTATAATAATGAATTTATTTTAATAGACAATTGATACTTTTATTTAAATAGAATATATTAGTATCTACAATGTTTATCTATTGTATATTTCTATATCTTAGACAAATTATGATCTAATATATTTTACAGCATGCAGCATTTCTCTTTCAAAATCTAGATTCTATCAGAGATAATTACTGGGTCAATGTCAAACAGTAAGTAAAATTCTTGCTATATATCAGAATAATATACTTATCAACTGGCAATACAATACAATACTGATGAATTCTCCTACGTCTGCCGATAGTTGAAGGATATCTTGTATACAATTTTCAATAGAAACAACCTTCTTATTCTCATCTCTCAAAATTTATTGATGAATTGACTGTACTATGAAAACTAAGTTCGAAAAGATAGTATCAATCAAATAATAATTGTAGATATGATTTGTGTCTCTAGAACTATAAACATTAATTAGAAAAGAGAATCATATCTAATATTGTTTTTCTTAAATTACGAACTAATAGGGATTGAATGACTAATAACTATTCGTCAGCTAACTTATCCAAGATATTCCTATACTCTATTACTTATCTAATTTCTCTGGTATATTTTTATTATATAATCTAATTAACTAAAGAATTTTTTCTTTCTCTATATGATGAAATAAAAGTTAATAATAACATTGCAAATAATAATATTCCAGTAGCAAGATGAGATGCTACTAGTAATGCGTTCAATTTTGAATATATCATGATCATACCCAAAAATATCTGAATGATAACAATGACTGCTGCTATGATTGCAGTTGTACTTACTGCTTTTGCGTTAATATGTGCATAAATGGCTGTTGCAATTATTAAACCACTAGTAATTATGACCAACATTCGATGTAGGTGTTCAAAAAGGTATTCTGGAGCTGGAATGCCTAAACCATTAGGACATAATGGCCAATCAGGACAGGACAAACCTTGGTGCGATGAGGTAATATAAACTCCTATCAACATTATTGTATAAATCAAAGCTAATGATGTAAAAGAGAGTACTAACATTTTTCTGGGTATGTGTTTGGCCTGTTGTGTAGACATTGTATTTTATTCTAAATATTTTTCTCACCCAAATAAAAGTAAATCTATTATTATTTTTGTAGTTTTAATTTATTAGTAATCGTAATAGGCTAAGATATTAATTGTTGTTTCAAATTTTTGTAGATATCATGAAATTTAAAAAATATAATATACAGATCATTAATAAAGAAATTACTTATTATCTATTAATAACTTAGTTTTTATATTACCATTATTTTAATAAATTATTTGTTACAAGTCTCAAAACATAGTGATATAATATTAGATTTTTGAAATTATGTTTATTAAAGGATTTGATTATTTGTAATCTATGATTGCTAAATCCTTTGAAAATCTAATTCGTGATATTCTTATGCAATTTGATATAACTTTTTCTATTAAAAATTTTGGAGGGATTTGTGAGGCACGATTACAAGAAAATATGAAATTCAGAATCAGAGGTGAATGGGCTACTATAGGTGATGAAATTTCTCCATGGCATATTCATATTAATATAAATGAGATCGACCATGCAAGATTTGTGAGAGAATTTAATAATTCTCACAATCGTGAAAGTTTTAGTATTCGCTTTTTTGATTCATCTGAAAATCTAATTTTTCGTGCTAATTTTTCAAAACTCTACGACCTAAATGGTATACTTATTCAAGAAAAGGCTTCAAAATTTCAGAATTTATATGAAAAATATGGCAAAAAAGAGGTACTCAGCTTTAAGCCCCATAACTAAATTAAACAAATGTGTCATTTAACAATTATTTCTGAAATAAATAACCATCTAAAAAATAGTGTCTATCCAGCCTTTAATTATTAAAACCTGTTGTTGATTTTTATGTTATTAATATTATATGTTACTTAGTAATAAGGAAATAGATTGAAGACTCTATATTAAATTATTTGATAGATGTAGTTTCTGTTTAAAATTAATTTATTCTAATATTGTAAATATTTACTAATGGTTAATTTACAACTGCTAACTTAACTGTCAAGGAATAGCCTTAATATATCATTCTATAATGTTCTGTGCTCACATTTTCAAGATTTTATGATTTTATTCATATTTTCATTAATTTAATAATATCGTCGTTGACTTTAGAAAATTCATATTACGGATCTATAATAATTTTCATTTACAAAAATCCTTTTCTTTTAATTAATGTTAATTATTTATTTTTATATATTACAATATTCCATATCTAAATCCTACTAAAGCATACAGTATATGATCTTTCAAATTCTTGAAATATTTATTATTGAATTAGTATGTATGAGTACAAAAACAATAGTTTTTACTATGTTAGTTGTATTATCTGTTTTACTTGGGTTCGCATCTATTACAGACCAAAATGTTGATGTATTTGGAGAAATAAATATATCCAGTCACAAGAACTCACATTTTGCGTTGGGAAGTTCTCTTGTCTCAGATCAGTATGATTCTATTAATCAATACACTAATTATAATCCTAGTGAATATACCAATGACCCTATTTTATTTAATATTGATCATATTCAACAACCATCATTTGCCTATCAACAGGATAAAAATAATTATTTAAATGACTATGAATATAACAACTACTATGATTATAGAAACGAATTTGTTGCTCAATTAGACCCATATCCAGTTATATATGATAATGAATACTATTTCCTAGATTCATATGGGATAGCGTACCTCTCATTGGACTATTTTACTAAAGAGTTATCATATAGAGTATTTGTGCAAGGTATGAGTTATCTAGAGGGTGATGATGTCGAAATAATTCAGATACATTTAGGGGCGAATGGTCAAAATGGTCCTACTATACTTTCATTATGTAATGAAAAAATAG
>DASUZI010000014.1:0-3707 GCA_036376955.1 Nitrososphaeraceae archaeon | reverse complement strand
AATTTTTTAACATAATAAAAAATAAAATCAAATTACAATATATATTACAATCATAAACGAGAGAAATTGATGGAGGGATATTAAATATAATACTTTAGTTATTGCCACCACCAATTATATAATCTATCCTTTGATTTGTTCTCTATCCAAACATTAAATGTATTAGCTATACCTTTGTGGCCATCCATTGTTCAGACCGTTACATTGAGATTATTTTCTTTCAGTATGATCCCTCAAAGATTTATGTCCCATAGATTTAAAATATATTTTTAAAAAAGATTATACGAGAATTGAAATATTTTATGTCTCATTTAGTTTAAAATGGTCTATTATATCTCCATCATTAGAATGAAAGGTACCAACCAATGTCTTGCCTCTATTCTCTATTTCAATATTTAAAAATCCAAATTTACTTGCCTGAACAACATAAAAGTCATGTATTTCTTTAACCGGGTCTAATTCATCTCCTGCAGTGCCAACCGTCAGAAATACTATTCCATCTGTAGGTGAATATTCTGATTGTGAGTGGTCTGTAATTATTGGCTGGGGTTGTGCTTTTTTATTGGTAGATTTTTCGTAATCTTCATTGTATAAAATAGGATATGTTCTTTCATAATATTGGTTGTGACTTGAAATTACAAGGTCTACATCAGATTTTTGGAAAAGTTGTTCATAGATATCTCTAAGTTGTTCTGCTTCTTGTTTATCCTGTTTTGTTGAATATAGAGGTTTATGTTGATGAACTACTATCCAATCGATTTCTGGATTGTTCGATGTTTTTTCTAAATCATCCTTAATAAACTCATACTGTCTACTTCCTTTCTCATAGGGATGTTCAGTAGACATGCTTATAAAGTGAACATTTTTCAAGTCGTGAGAATAATAAGGACTCTTCAGTTGATGGTAGTCTACAATCTGTTTATATATATTTGCAAATTCAGCATCATGATTTCCTATTGCTATTTTCAATTTATCATGAATTGGTTTCGACATGTCCATCCAACACTGTGCAGATGGAGATTCCTTTACCTGGTCGCCTGTTGTAATTATTAACTCAGGATGTGCTGCCAGAATATTTTTAATTGTCTTCTTGGTTTCTTCATTGCAGTACCAGTCGCCGGTCGCTATAAAATTATAATCTGTTAAAGCAAGTTTAGAGTCTTGTAGTATGCTCTTACTACCGTTTTCACCAAAGGCAGGTGTATTGTTAACCAAAAAAGTAGTAAAAAATACAGAGGTTAACATTATAAAAGAAATTGTTATAAAATATTGATTATTATTTTTCTTGATCATTTTCCTCACCTAAATCTTGATAAGTGGAATAAAGTTAAAAATACTAATAAAAATTTTGTCATTATTCTATATAGTGAATCTTTTTCTAAAGTGTTACAGTTAAATACTAAGTTCATAAGTTTTGTATTTATTTCTTGTAGATCCCATTATTAAGTATTATATATTATCTCTATCTAACTTTTAATTGTAACATTTTACTATTTAAATTTGAAATAAGTAGCTTCTTATTTTATAACCTTTTATATACTAGTCAATGCAAAAGTTATTATGGGATTAAAAAAAATTACACGCTTTATTTGAAAAGATAATTGGCTAAGTAATATCTACTAATATTATATTATGGAATACTTGTTTGTTGTTTTGCTATATTACAATATCTCTAGTGAAAGAGATATATATTATTAAATTTAGAAGATATTGTGCACATGAATTAACTATCGAATTTTTACCAATTTAACCTTGAATTATATAATAGCATTCTTTCAATACAAGTTTCTATTGACAGATTTAGTTGGTAACATTTTATTTATAAGCTAATTGGTATACTAAAGGTAAATGTTGACCCTCTACCGTGTTCATAATTATTTGTCGCCCAAATTCTGCCACCATGCTTCTCAATTATGTTCTTTGAAATAAATAGTCCTAAACCTGTACCACCTCTTGATGGTTCCATAGTGAATTTTGTAAAAAGTTTCGACAATATTTGAGGATTGATGCCTATCCCTGTATCTTTAATACTGACAAGAATTTCATTCTCTTTTCTTGTCACAATAACTGTAATAAAACCTTTTTCTGTGAACTTTATAGCATTGTTTAACAAGTTAGAGATAACTTGAATAATCCTATTTTTGTCAGCGTTAATAATGGTTGAACCCTCATCATGAATTTCGTATGATAATTTTATATTCTTTTTATTTTTAATTATATTTTCATACTCTTTCACAATTTCTCTTATCATTTCATTTATACTGAACTTTTCTTTATTCAAAATTAGCGAATTACTTTCAATTCTTGCAATATCCAAAATTCCTTCCGCAAGATTCTTAAGTCTTTTTGAATTTTTAATAATTCCATCTAAAAAATCTTTATCTTTCGCATCTATATTTATGATACCTCTGCGAAGTAATTCAGCGAACGCAATTATTGATTGAGTTGGATTTATCATTTCATGTAATGCTACATATATGAATTCATCTTTTAATTGGTGTGTATTGATTAACTCTTCGTTTTTCTTTTCCAATTCCGTTAATTTATTTTGTTTATTGAGATGAATCTTTAAAGAATCAGCCATAAGATTGAATGATTCGGTTATAATAGATAATTCATCATCTTCATCAAGATGTTGAGTTTTAAATGCAGTTACATTCTGATGTAATTTTCTGACTTTGGAAGTAGCTTTAGTTAAGGCAAATATTGGTCTTAATATTTTTCTCCCTAGATAAAGCATAAAGGCGACAATAACTGAAATATCTAAAACTATAAAGAATCTCTGAATAAATAACAAATTCTCTGAATTGGTTTTTACATATTTCCCTAAATTTGTAATCAATGTATTTGATAAATCTATTAATGACAATATTTCTGCTTCAGGCACTATTTCTATAAAATTATCAATTGTTTTTTCCGAATTAGATGTTTGGTTTAATTTAATTAAATTGGCTGTTATAATTTTTTTTATTGAAATCCATTTCTGATTTATCTCTTTCCATTCATCTAGAAAATCTAATGGTAATGGTTTTAAATCGATACCGGCTACATTTCCTCCTTGTTTTAACAATAATATGTCTGAATCTATATGATTTATTGCCATTTTGATTCTAGCTTCATCTTTATTATTAGCTTCCCTACCTTCTAACAAATATTCTGATGTATGGACAAGTAGATTAAACGTAAGAAATCGATTCATAGCTGCAATATTTATTGAATTTCCTAAATAAGTCATTTGTGATTGGTAATAAGAGAGTATAATAAAACTAGAAATAATAAAAATAATTTGAATACAAACAAATATAATTATTTTAGAACCTATTTTAGAATGAATATATTTCAGAGAATCAGTATAATTATTTGACATTAATGTTATATAAAGAATGTATATTATTATAATTTTATGCAGCCATCTAATGTCATAGTATGGAAATCCTTTCCAAGTATCATCATTACCAATAGTTGCTTTTAAAATTATAATTTCTCTATAGAAGATCGAAGTTTTTGGAAATGCGAGGTCTGTCGATTCTAACAGGAGGTTGTAATGGATGTTGAAAAATTGATAATATAGCTTTACCACAATTACAAAATCACATCCAATCTTGTCTAATGTAAAGGAGTAGATTTATTTATTGAATGATGTGTGTAGTAAATATTAATATGTTATAGATTTCTTTTAAAAAAAGTGTATGAATGATTTGTATATA
>DASUZI010000013.1:0-7048 GCA_036376955.1 Nitrososphaeraceae archaeon | reverse complement strand
ATCTGTACTGCATTTCCATAAAACCTCTTCATATGCTTCTATATATTGATCATAATATGCGGGTTCAGTTAAATCGCTTTCTGTAATTTTCCAATGTTTTAAAGGATTTTTTATTCTTTCTTCCAATTTTTTCTTTTGTTCATCTTTACTAATATACAAAAAGAATTTTATAATTTTGGTATTATTTTCATATAAATAGTGTTCAAATTCGTTAATCTGTGTATACCTTTTAGACCAAATTGTTTTTGATGTCAATTTACGTACTCTTACTTCCACAACGTCCTCGTAGTGAGAACGATTAAAAATTGTAATTTCGCCTTTCGCAGGCATTAATCTATGTATGCGCCATAGATAATCATGTGAAAGTTCCTCTTCATTTGGCGCCTTGAATGATATGGCTTTACAACTTTGTGGATTAAAAGCACTCATTACATTTCTTATAGTACTATCTTTACCAGCTGCAGATATTCCTTGTAGAATAATTAGTAATGATTGACTTTTATCTGCAAAAAGTTTGTATTGCAAATTAGACATCTGATTCATTAGGTTTTGGTTTAGCATTATCTCCGCTTCTTCCTTATCTGTTCTTCCTACGTATGTGGGATTCCAATCACTTAGGGAAATCTTGGTATTTGGTTTGACTATAAGGCTATCTATGATATTTGTCTGCATTTGAAATAACAATTACATGTATGAATTAAAGAATGTTTTTTAACTCAAGAAGGTAAAATTGTAATAGTAATACCTTTCATAGTCTTATCTATTATATTGCAACAACCAATAATACCGAAATATATTATTTGTCGACCTACAACAAGTTAGGTTTGCAAAAATAGAATATTTTAATTAATAGTCTTATGACCCAGGAATATTCATCAATAACAATTGACCACCTTCTCCAAGTGTATGAGCTTGAATATCCAACAACCAATAACCTTTTCCAAATATACCAAAAACTTCTATTATACCACTTGACTCCCATTCTCCAGCTCTTGTATGAGAGACATCTTGTGATTGATCAACTATTGCTACTGGGTTCAGATTATGACTAGTAAGATCGTATTTCAAAACTCTTGCATTAACCCCTCCATCTATTATATTGTAATCATTGAGGTCTTCTTGTATCATGATAGATTTTTTACTAGTTGCAATATTATCTGGGTTTCTAAGATCATCCCCATCATCTCCATCTAAAAGTATTGAAATTTTCACTTTGTAATAATTATTATTAGTAACATTAGCATTATTAACTTGATTGAATGAAGATTCCATAATTTCAAATTGATATAACCTTCCATCTTCATATCTTTCACCAAATTCGTCAGATCCCGTATCAGCTACGTATATTATTGAATTATTAGCTTTGTCATAGTCTGTGTCCTCTAACCTCATAAAGTATAAAGCATTTAGTTTCTGAACTTCGTTCTCTAGATCTGTAGAATTTTGAGTCATCCAATTCCAGGTCACTGGTTGGAAATATCCGTTGTATGTAATCCCCTTTTGCAAGTCTTGAAAGCTAGTTGTATTATTCTCTCCAACGAGGACATATAATTGTCCAATGCCATTTAGAAAATCAGTTGGATTATTTGATATAAACATATATAATTGAGAGTGCATAGATTCATTATCTTCTGTAGTTAACACAATAGTTTTATTGTTTTTGTTAGGGACCAATATTGTATTTTCATGAGAAAACTTCCCAAGCCATGGCATTTCCGTTTTATTTTTTGTTACAGTATCATAAGCTACAACGATTCCTTCTTCTATTTCTTCATTTGTTACGAAAACAGGATTCTTAAATCCATTATCCTTAAAAATTGTAGCGGAACAAAAACGCTCATATTTTCCAGATCCATCTTCTATTAATTCTCCAGAGATTATTCCCCATTTTGATCAACAGTTAGCTTGGATACTTTTGCGTATTCATTTACCTTATCTAAAGACAATTCATGATTGACAAATATATCAACAAGTCCATCTCTTTTACTTATTGATGCTAAACCATTGGATAGTATATCATTAAAAGTTATTAACGACTTTAATGTACTATTACTAGGAGATATAGCTTGAAGGTATGATTTTGTTTGTAAGAAATGATACTGTAGAATTTAAATGTTCTGTTTGATTGGTAATATTCTGTGCAAAGATACTTAATGTATCGTTGTTTACTGCTGAAATAAACAAATAATGAAAAATAAAAAACAATTAAGTAGAAATAATATTTTATACATTAATCAAGTATCAAAATGACATTAATAAAGATTATTACACGAACTATATAGAAAGTTTTTCAATAATATGATAATTATAGATCTTGATTATCTATATAATAAACAGTAAATAGTTAATTAGAGTAGATCCCATTCGAGTATCAATATATTTTGTAATTATGTAGTAGAATTTCAACTATTAGAAATTATAAGATAAGGAAAAATACTGCAATATCTATAGAATTAAAGTAATAATTTTCTTGGCTCTAAAAATTAAAAGATATATGATAGCCTTTTTTTAGAGCCAAGGTAGATGGTAATTAAGGGCTATAGTAACAACATATAAGAACTTAATTAAGATTATCGATGGATAGACCAAAGACCTATATTGATATAATACATCCTATAGAAAAAGCTTATTTTATAGAAAGGTATGTAATTACGTTCATTATGTAGTGAATTGTTTAGTGAACTTACCATATTAGATAAGCAAGGTGTTATGCATTATCAGTTAAAAAGATTAATTATATCTCCTTCAAACTGATCTAATGATAGAAAAAAACTATGATAAGAATTAACCGACTTTGGAAGAATTTAAATTTTAGTTTATACTGACCAATTGATTGCTAATTAAAAAATAATAATATTATTACTTCGTTTATATAAAATCTTACTTCTTTATTCAATTGTAGATCGTTATAAACAAGTTAACAAGAAATTTAGTGTCTTTATTCTTTAATATAATATAATTGTTACTTATAGTTATTAGACTAAATAATTTTATCAGTATTATTGTAATTGATATTTTTATATTAAAATTCTCATTATCTATTTTATTTATTGTTTATTATTAGTGTCTATATTTACTATATACTAAACAAAGTTATTAGTGATATGTATACCTACAAATGGTCTATGAACATGTCTCTTTTATGATATACTTGACTGTACTATATTACAAGTGATTCATTTGACTATATCTAAAAAAACAACGTGTTCCACAATAATTGGTTTTACCATGATAATATTAATGGCAAGTAATTTTTCTTTTGAATTATCTTATTCAGAAGATGATGTTACTAAGTCTTATATCAAGGAAAATTCAAATACTTTAGAAAATAAATATTATTCGGAGGATAATACTAAAAGTTTCAACTTTGTAGCAGTAGGAGATTTTAGTTGTAACGAAGATGCAAAAAATACTGTTCTGAATATATTAAATACAGATCCTGAAATAGTACTAGGGTTAGGAGATTATTCTTATGAAAAAACTGCGAAATGTTGGAAGGATGTTGTAGGAGGAATAGATCCTCAAAAAATGAAAATTTCGTTTGGCAACCATGAATTTGAAGATCAGTCATTAGTAAAACAGTATATGGAATATACTAATCTTGATAAGCAATATTATTCCTTTGATTATAATAATGTACATTTTATCTCTATGGCTACAGAAATACCATTTGAACAAGGATCAGAACAATTTGAATTTGTTAACCGTGATTTAATGAAGACAAAAACAAATCCTTCAATAGATTGGATAATTGTATATTACCACGAACCGATGTATACTTCAGAGACACATCATGAAGGTTTAGAACCATTTAGAGATCTATATCATGGTCTTTTCAATGAATATGGCGTAGATTTAGTATTACAAGGACATGTCCATAATTATCAAAGATCCTATCCTTTAATGTATAATAGTGAGAGCCCTTCACGCCCTACGATAACACAAGGCGCAATACTAAGTAATGGAAATAATAATGAAGACAATATTTTTGTAGAGTCTGAAGGCACCATTTTTGCCATAGTTGGTACTGGTGGAGCGGAATTACACGGATTAGATGATCAAGCATATTTCACTGCGAACCAGTTAGAGGAACATGGCTTTTTGGATTTAAAAACAACAAACAATGGAAAAAGTCTTGTTGGACAATTTTATTCTAATGATGATAGTATAATTAAAGATAAATTTATTATCGAAAAATCATCTCCTGATACCACTTTTGTTCGCAATATCCCACATGATAATCCATCTGGCTTGAATGAAATTGCATATAAAAATAAATAGAAATTAATTAACTTTTTTATCATGTATATAATCAATGATTTTTCCTTCATGGTATAGAAAAAACCATTACTTGCCTATGAAAGTAAACTTTTAATTCTTGCAACGAATGAATCTTTGGATATATGTAAACGTCTTTTACAAAATCTTAAAAATTCTTCATACTTTAATCTTCTCTGTTCTATTTCATTATTAATTATTTCCTGAATTTCTTTACTAGGTTCTAATTTTTTTAAATAATCAATAGTAATATCATAATCACGAATACTTCCAAGAATATCTTGGATGTTCTGAAGAGTTTTTATCAACCTAATAGCAGTATTATTTTTATTATTATCTTTTACCAATAATTCTAAAATGTACTTTAGTTTCTTGCAATCTTTTCTTAATTCATGTAATTCTTTTATCTTTAAAGAATTTGTTATGACAATAAGGAAATTTGTATCTATTTTTGAAATTAGTCTAAAAAGAAGTTTATTATATCTTTTTTGTAATTCTTTTTCTGTTATGTCAATTTTATCAAATATTTTATTTGAATTCATATTTTTTAGAGTTAAAGCAATAGTTTTTGCACCTTCTAAATTAGATTGTCTATCCTTTTTCAACAAATCAATTACAACATTTCTTTGATCAGTTTGTGAATAGCCATGTAATTTTTCAGAAATAATATCCATATCTCTAATCTCACTATTTACTTTAAAGAATTTATTAGCTAGTTGATTATAGTCTGATAATAAACATCCTTTTCTATACCTTTTAGGTAATACTAAAAAAGCAGCGTTAAATCTCCTAACTGAAGTTCTTACATCATGAATATTTTTTTCATTAGAGTTTTTAATATAACTGTTAGTTTTATTATCGAACCTTCTTAAGTTTTCGTGTAGTTTTATTAAAAAAGCTAATAATGTCAACAATATGATCTCTATGAAGTTATTATAGTTATAAAGTTAATATGTAAAAAAGATTTTTATTGATATTTTAGTCAATATCGCATTCAATATTAATTAAACGTTGAGATCAATATAGTAACTTATATTTTTATTTTTAAAATAAATAAATTGCATAATTTATAATAATTAATATAGTAACTTTACATTTCTATCTTATCTATATAGTTTCTCTGTTTTTCCATCCTACATTATTAAACAAAATATATCGTTAAACTAATTCGCTATTAGCAATGAATTTATTGAAAAGTTAGCATTAGTGACAAGAATGTCATCTTTTATTTTTTTAAAATTGATAAAGAAAAATATAGAATATGTTTTCTTTTCTGAAAACTAAAATAAATAAGAATACTTACCTTGTCTTTAGTATTTGTAGTTATTGTTATAGGAAAATTAGTTATGATGAGAATGAAAATAGATTGCAGCGCGATAAACAATAAGTCGAGTGTAATATTACCAAATGATCTAAATATATTTTAATTATCTCCTTTAGTTATTGTAGTAGTCTATAGTAATAATAGGTAACCAATAATAATCATCACTAACTTTTTTATACCATTATGGAAGATGAATTAAAATTTGTTGTTCATGGTAGAAAAGAAGAAGATAAATTTGTGTTAGAAGGAATTACAAATTTTATAATGAAAAGGTTAGAATTCTATGATGGTAAAACTATAATAGTAAAATTTGAAAAGCCTGTAACCACAGAGATCATAAATTTCGATAAGTGGAATTTAATTAACTAATTAAAAATCTAATCGTATTCTTTAGAATTATATTATTAAATATTATTAGGATATCCATACTGTCTTTTTGATTTCTTCACTTTATGAAAAATCTTCAGGTTTTCTTTTAGTTTTTAAGAATTAAGACCTGAAAGATTAAAACATGTTTCAGAAGAAAGAAGTCTTGAATCTAATGATGTGCTAAAAGATATACGAATTGCAAAAATAACTAATGTTCAAGAGATGAAAAGATATTTAGATCAAATAGTCACATTTTTCAATTCCAAGTCAATTAAACTTTTGATAATTGAATCGTTTAAGACTATTTTTTAAATGGTTATACAATCATGATATGAAATTGACCATGACAAATGGTAAACTCGAATCTCTTAAAGAATAAAAAAGCAAACGGATATCAATAATTTGATTCCTTATTCTCATTGTTAAAGAATGTTAAAGAATCTTTATTTATCAGTAGTCTGTATTATTATTACATGAACTACTATCAATTCTCTATAATGATACCAATTTTAGATAGGCATTTATGCCATTCTATGCCTAATGTGTTCTTTCATTGTTATTATTAATTGTCATTATAGAGAATAATAGTAGAATGATAGTAATAGTAATAGCATTATTAGTAGTAGAAGAATTTTTTATCATGCAACAAGTTGAAATTGAAATCCTTATTCAATGAATAATGTATTTTTTAAGAATGGAATATGCCATTAAATTAAAGTTATTTAAAGTGATTACCTTCATAGTTACAGTAAAATTGATACATAAAATTAATAGTTTAGCATAAATATTTTATTTTTAAATAATCTGTAATGACTAAAACACTTATGATATATATCCTAGCAACACTAATTGCCTTTTCAAGCGTTACAACAATAACACTGCAACCTATAGACGTAAGCGCCCAAACCCAACCAGCAGCACCCACACAATCACCAGTACAAACACAACAACAACAACAACAACCATCAACACAACCATTAGCCATAAGTCCATCATGCGGTCAAGTTATAACACAAAATGTTATTTTAACTTCTAACTTGAATTGTGCAGATAGTGATGGTCTTATAGTTGGTGCAA
>DASUZI010000012.1:0-14980 GCA_036376955.1 Nitrososphaeraceae archaeon | reverse complement strand
ATTTTTTAGAAATTGCTATACAAATTTTAAAGTATGGAGTATTTCTCAATTCTAGTTATGGATTACAGACTAAGAAAAAGGCATGTCAAGAAAGATAAAGATCTAAATAATTAAAGCGTCAAATATTTAATATTTATTACATTCTTTTATTAAAAATGTTATAATATTTATTAGTACAAATTTTCTTTTAAATAGTTAAAATGAATATATTATTATTTCTCCTATAGCGAGTAATTGTATATGTACTGATCTTTAATTTTAGTAAGTTCTTAATCTGGTTAGTATTTACTATTCCGATATTAAATGATTTTATATAATTATTGTTGTGAAACCTGATATTATTCTTTCAAGTACTTTTCCATCAACATAATCTTAATGATCGAGTTTTATCAAATTATTACTTCATGGACATAATGGGATATTCACGTCATCTTATAGTAGAATTACAATTGTTAATTTAAAGAATCAAATTAATAGTTTTAATTGGAAAAAATTATACTTTTCAATGTGTCTAAAATATAATAAAATTTACTATTCACTTATAACAATCATATGGAAGCTAATTTGTGATACCTCACTTAAAGTATAATTTAATTATTAATTATAAAACTTCAACGCTTTAGAAGTCATGAGAAAAAATTTCCTCAAAGGTCTTATTTACTTTGATAATGAATTAAATTCCTGCTGAAAAATTCCTTTCCAAATATTTCTTATATATAAGGTATAAATGGGGTTAAAATAATTGAAGAAGGTAATCGTTATCAAGATTCAAATTCATCAGGATTACTACCTGAAAAACCATTTTGATAGCCATGAAAGCTTAAATATTGAATTTATCACAATTAAATAATCTTTTTTTGAATTTTAAAACAAATTTAGCAAAATTTAGTAAATTCTTTTTAATAAAGGAAAGGATCATAGTTTCATATATGATATTCATTTATTGTTTACTTTTTGTATGGTATTAGTAAAAATAATTTATGTTACCAAATACTAAAAAAATAAATTAGAAATATTAATAAATTTCGATATCCAGTTGTACAATGATGAGTCAGAAAATTAAACTTAGTTTAATAATGTATAGTGTGATTGGATCCGTCATATTTTTGAATTTGGGACTATTTCAGGAAGGCCTAGCACAAAATTTAATAAACTCAAGTCTGTCTACACCAAATGATACAAAAATACAAGATGTCAATAACCAAAGTACAGATAGGGATAACGGTTTGGCTAATGTACCATTGGTTATTAACATTACCAAAAACTCAAATGCTACAGAAACCGTCATTGACTTTATTATAAACCAGGTGAATAGTAGTGTTGTAGATATTTCTGTACTAGAAGATCTTGCTAAGGACCGCATACCTTTGTTAATTGATACCTTAAAGAATACTAATGCTTCTAGTATTGCAGCTGAATATGTGCTTAATACAACAAAAAATGAAATATTGACAAATACAACAAGTAGTTAATTTATTTTATCTCCTCCAATCTTCCATTTTTTTTAGTTAATTCTTTCTCTGGATATGGAACACTAATTACGTCGTTGTCGTGTGCTATATGAATATTTTCGAAATTTTTTTTTGCTTCCATTTCGATTAACTTGAGATTAGTATACCTGGAACTAAAATGAGTAAGTATTAGTTTTTTAACTTTTGCGATTTTAGCTAATAATGAAGCCTCTAATGCGGTAGAATGAAACCGTTCAATAGCCTTATCTTTCTCTGGAGTTATAAAAGTAGATTCAAAAACTAATACATCGCAATCCCTGAAGAATATTTCTAATTTCTTGGAGGGGCGAGTATCTCCAGATATTCCAACTTTACGACCTGGACGTGAGGGGCCAGTAAAGTCCCTTGCAAGAAGTTGTGTTCCATTGTATTCTATATCAACCCCACGTTGTAATAATGTATACAATTGACCTTCTGGGATGCCAGATTGTTGTGCACGTTCAATATTAAATACTCCAGGTCTATTGTTCTCTTCTAAAATGAACGAAAAAGCAAGTATAGAATGATCTGCATAACAAGCTTTTATAAGGTAATCTTTTTCTTTTACCAAAATTCCTTCATTTTGAATGGTATGAACGATAATTTGATAATTAATATTAAAGTTAAGTATCTTACGATTTACCGAAATAAATTCTTGTAATCTTGGCTCACCGAATATATCAATGGGTTTTGTTCTACCCATTAAGGAAAGAGTTTGTAATAGACCCAAAAGTCCTAAACAGTGGTCTCCATGGATATGAGTTATGAATATTTTCATTTTTTTATTCATTCCTAATTTTGATCTGATAAACTTTATCTGCATACCTTCCCCTGCATCGAAAATTATTATTTCATTTCCCCTCACAATGGCTAAGGAAGATAAACCTCTCTCATAAGTTGGGATAGCTGCAGAGGTACCCAAAAATACTAATTTTAACTCTACCACATGCACCACCTTTTTTAATGTTAATTAATGATATAGGTAGTTAATCCGGTTAATTAGCATTAACTAGTATATTTGACAATAATAAAGAAATATCTACTTTTGAACACAAACTTGGAATTGAATTTGTAGAAATAAGTTCTTTCACTCCTGAATTCATAATTCTTTCATATGCATTGTCTAAAAGAATCGCATGAGTGCATACTACAATGACATTTCTTATTTTCTGTTTTTTTAATACTTTGCATGACTTGATTATACTTTCTCCAGTACTAATCATATCATCTACCAATATTGCATCCAATCCCTCCACCTGTTTTCCAATATTTTCATCTATGGAAACTAAACCTGTATTTCTATCTCTTTTTTTTTTGAGGCACAGGCAAGGTAATGTTAACAACTCAGCAAAATTTTCTGCCCTTTTTAATCCTCCAGTATCAGGTGAGACGATAATAGATTGTTCGATATTCACATTTTTTTTTATATAATCTGCAAGAAGCGAAATAGCCGTTATATTTTTAATCCTTATTGAAAAATAGGATAGCGAAAGTTCATTGTGAATATCTATTGTAATTACTTCGTTTACTCCAAAGTTTTCTATTAACCTGGCTATTACATCAATACTAATAATTTCTTCATCTAAGAATTCTTTGTCTTGTCTTGCATAGGCCATATATGGGATTATAACTGTTATGTTTGAAGCATTATCCTTTTTACATTTATGAATAATCATTAATAACTGAACTATATGTCTGTCAGAAGGAGGATAAAGTGATTGAACTATTATACAACGTTTATTATTAACAGATGGAATACGAAGCTTGCTTTCTCCATCAGCAAATATTGTAAGCTCTGGTTCAATAATTTTAACATTCAAATTTCTAGAAATACTTTTAGCCAAGTCTACTGAAGCAGGACCTGCTATTACTACGGAATCTTCCAACAAATGGTACTAACAAATCTAATCCAATCATAAAAACCTTTTTTAGAATTGATCTGAATACCAAGAATAAATTTATTTATTAAGCCTTAACTAAAATTGACTTATTGAGTGAAAGATCCATCTATTGTATTCAACAAGATCATGGTAATTGTAATGGCATAATAAGTAATTTAAATATAGAACATGAGGAATCACAAATATGTAATTGTCAATGTCACAATAATATGTATAGCCTAATTAAAAAGGCCTTTTTAGCTTTGAAAAATAATGAGAACGATAACTATTTTGGAAATAAAATATAGCCAAATAATGATTTCAGAGAAAAAATGCATGAGTATCGTATAAATGAATAGATCACATTTTTATTATAATTGTTATTTTGTCTGTATTTGTTTTACTTATTTCATTTTTTAATGCATCAATAAGATGTTCAGGAGAGATTAGACTTGAAAAATCAATTATTTTCATATCATCCAAAATATGTACTTGAGGAGCCAATTCTTCATTTGACTTCTCTATCAATTGGTATATTAAAGAATCTAGTTCATTTTTCATTTTTTTATTTCCTTCGATAACCTTTGCATTATCCAACATTAACCTTATTCTTCCAAATTTATCTAATATGACAATTGGATTTTTTCTTTTTTTTACAAACAATTGTTTTTTTATTGTCTCACATGTAAATCCAAAATAATTTTTCATATTAAATATTCGTTGTACATGATTAGTTTCTAAGATCGAGCAAGCTATCGCTAACGCCTCATTTTCATCGATTTCTTTCCTATTATTCTTACCAATATCTAATTCTACATTACCCGTGGCTATTGCTCTTAATAATGAACGTTCGTTCACGAATTCAGTTTGGATAGATAAAGATTCTGGAACGGCACCTCTATCAAGTGCTTTCTTTTTAACATTCTCTATAATATTAGATACATCATTTGAATCAGGTCTATCAATCGTTTGTTCTATCTCCTCATAGATCATGGCAGCTGCTACCCCTATTGAAGAAACTACTTCTGCATTTTTAGCAATTTCATGTTTAAATTTATATTTTGTTGCTAAAAATGGAACTAAAACTGAAGCCCCTCCTCCTCCTCCTATAAGTACGGTTTTCTTCTCGTCCAATTGGTATTCTTTTATCATAGGATTCATTATATGTAAAATCTTTTTAAGTGAAAAATCTAATATCATTTCTGCGGTCCTTTGATAATTTGCTCCAATCTTTTCCCCAAGTAAAGAAAGTGATTTAATTGCAGAGTTTTTGTTTCCAAATGCGTAATCTTCATTATTTATTAACCCTAAAGCATTAGCAGCGCAAGTATTAGTTATTGCAATTTTTTTATTATTTGATGTCTCTATACATACATAATCGTCAGGATCCGTTTCTTTTGGTTTGAACGTTATTATTCTTGCGTTTTCTAGTTCTTCAGGTTCTACAAAACAAGAATATCTCAGACCAGCTATATGTGCAGATCTTGGTCCAACATCAATAATTCGGTTATTAGAAATTCGAACTAAAGAACCACCTGCAACGCCGGCTACTCTTACATCCAGCGAACGTATACAGGTAGGATGATCCATTACAGTTACATATCTGATTTCTGGTTTTCCATTTTTTATGATAGAAATATTTGTAGAGGTCCCACCTATTTCAATGAAAACTCCATGCAAAATATGAGAATGTAATAATGCTCCCGCTACACTAGCAGCCGGGCCAGATAATATTGTTAAAATAGGTTTATGCTTAAAAGTATCAATATCTGTAACTCCTCCATCTCCTTTCATTATCATTATTGGACAAGTAATATTCTCATTCCTAACTACATTTTCAACATATTTGGAGGTACTGATTGCTTTTGGCATTATTCCCGCATTAATAGCAGCAGTTAAGGTTCTAATTTCTAATCCATAAATACCTGTTAATTCATGACCTGCCGTTATGGGAATATCAGAATACTTCATCACATATTTTTCATTACTCGGATCATCAACACCATAAGCCTCACTTACGACTAATACTTCTGCCCCCTCTTTTTTAAGTATAGTAATAGTAGAAATTATTTGATTTATATTCAGATATTGTGATGTATCAATAAAACTATAACAAGTGTATAAATATTTATGAAGTGAAAGTTCTACATTTTTTAAATTTGTTCTTTTAATTACATTGGATTTTTCTAATCCTACGCCCATACCTATAATACCTACTTTTGCAGTATCTCCTTCAAGTAGTGCGTTGACTGCCTGAGTGGTGCTGTGGGAAATTAATTCAATTTCCGATCTCTCTATATTATAATTTTTTATCAAGTCCCTTAGTGCAATAATTATTCCACTTGCTACACCTCTTTCAGAGTTATGAGTAGTAGGGACAGTAGATTTACCAATAAAATTACCGGATGCAATATCTATAGCTATAGCTTTAGTAAAAGTTCCTCCTACATCAATTCCCAATCTGATCTTTCTGT
Organism: Nitrososphaeraceae archaeon; assembly: GCA_036376955.1. Taxonomy (GTDB): domain Archaea; phylum Thermoproteota; class Nitrososphaeria; order Nitrososphaerales; family Nitrososphaeraceae; genus TH1177. The sequence goes on along the minus strand of DASUZI010000012.1, from coordinate 9,136 downwards.
TCATTGACTAATATCCGTTAGGTACGCCTAATCTAACTTATTCAGTAGGTAAATTAATATATATTTATTCTTTTTGTTATATTTAAAAACACCAAAAAACTTCTTCTATCTTTTCTCTTATACCAATTTGTCTTAATATTTCCTGAAACCCTTTTTTATTATCAGAAACTAATATTCTCATTTTCCCATTTTTAATCTTATTATTTAAATTATTACGTAATAAAAATTTTTTTATCTCTTTAACTATCAATTCAGCTGGATCTAGGAATTCCACTTGTGGATACAACTGATTTAGTTGATCTATTATAAAAGGTAAATGTGTACTCGATAATGTTATTACATCAATATCATCGACATTCCCCAATATTTGAGTTAAAAAAGATTTAATCTTTTTTCTATTTCTCAAAAATGTTCCATCTTCTATCAATGGAATTATAGAAGATGCATTATATTTAGAAACGAAAATATCTTGCGGAATTTCAGATTTTATTAATTTATCTAACTCTATACTGTTTATTGAAGACTCTGTTGCCATTATTCCTATGTGTTTTTTTTGGGTTATTTTTATCGCATTTTTAATAGGAGGTCTTACTCCAAATAAAGGAATAGTTGTAAGAGATCTGATTTTATCAATAACTTGGATAGTAGGGGTATTTGAAGCAATTATTATTAATTTAGGATTAAACCTTTCTAAATATTTAATGGTATTATGGACAATCTGGAAAAGGTCATTTTGTGACTTTTTTCCATATGGAAAATTTGCTTTATCTGCAAAATAAATTAAATTTTCATTAGGGAGTTCTTTTTTTAATTCTCTAATCACCGAGATCGATCCGATCCCAGAATCAAATACAACTATAGGAGAGTGATTCATCAGTAAAGATCCATATAAAGCATTCAATATAATTCTTCAAGAGTATAATAAATCTTCTTCTAATATTTTATCAAATAAATTAAATAATACGTAAAGGAATCTGAATAACAAATAAAATAATCTAATCCCTATATCTATCCTCTCATCTTTTATTTAATTATAATCGGATCCTTATATTAAATAATCTAGTATAAAATTTAGTCCTTAATTATATGGAACCAATTTTGCTTTGGTAACTTATTTACTCTTTAATAGGTTCTAATAAAAAAGATAAATAAAGTATTTGCGTATATTATTTTATTATTTTCTGTTGAATATGTTTGGACATTTGGTAATTCTCCTAATCCAGATTCTGCAATAATTGATCTAACTATTTAATAAAAATATACTATTTCTTTAACATTTCTCTGATATTCCCAAAAATAATTCCATTGATATTATTTTTTTATTTAATATCTAGTTAACATCAATGATAATATAAATAATTAATTTTAGTAAAATAAAAAATTTAGACAAAATAGCCAAGTTATCTATGTGTTATTAAAATATTTAGAACATTTTTTTTATAAATACCAATATACTGGTTACATAGAGAATTTTCAAAATTACAGTATCAAGATCTAAAATTTTTAAAAACATACTAATTATCAAATATCTGTTTTGTTACTTTGAAAGTCATCTAACGGACCATTATACTAGAAGCTCTACTAATAAACTTCAGTATATCTAATTTGTGTTAAATTTCGATATTATATCTCATACCAATATCATGTTTATAAAATCCTAAATTTTCATAAAACTTAAAGTTGTATTCAGAACTATTTAAAATTACCTTATAGCATTTTTCATTCTTCGCTAATTCTAATACTTTTTCTACAAGCTGGGATCCGATCCCTAATTTTTCGAAACCTTTTCGTGTTACTACATCTTCTATATGACAAATCTTTCCTCCATTATGAATAAATTTTTGTTCTATAATTGCGGTAATTGATCCAACGATATCAGAATCTTTTATAGCAACAAAAATTCTGATGTTACCTGCATTCTTGATTTTTTCCAAAATCTTTTGAGAAAATTCTTTATTATAAACATCTTTACCAATTTCAGTAAGATTTGATAAAGTATCAAAAAAGCTATCAATCAAATGGTCTTTTTCCAACTCTTTAATTATTATCTGAAAGTCTTTTTTTTTTATTTCCATAATTTGTTAAATATAACTAACATCAATTAAAATTCTTTATCATATTTTTACTAGAATTGAGAAAAAATTTTATGTTTAGAACTTAAGAAATAATAATAATCAATTCTTTATTTTTATAAAATTTGTAGAATAATGATCTTTGTTATGTACTAAAACATGTAGTATTCCATTAACATTTAATGATATAATAGTGTAATTAAGTTTCCTGATGAAATAATTTTATAATAAAACTAAAGAATTTTTAAATGAGGAGAAATTATCGACAGCATTATGCAGAATGTAAATATCTCCTTTAAAAACACCTGTTTTTCTCTGCTAAATGTGTTTTTTAACCATCATGTTAATGGATTTTAAATTCTATTCTCAGCTTAAAGACTTATATATAATAGTATTTTTTTAAGGACAACAAGTATAAGGCATATATATTTACTAGAAATATATTAATGTACTTTCTTAGTTTATTTGTAGATTATTATTGCATTTGTTGTTTTTTTAATTATTATCTGATGATAAATGTGTAAAAGGATTATAAATTTAGTTTAATTTTTAGTCATCCTAAAGAACTGAGAATATTGGTGATATCAATTATTTAATTATTGTTTTAAATATTTATTAGCTAAAAATAGTATTTTTTAATCCAGGATTCAACCGAATTTTCCGCTAATGTATCTCTCAGTCAATTCGTTAGTTGGCGTCTGAAAAATTTGTTTTGTTTCTCCATATTCTATCAAGTCTCCAAGGTACATGAACGCAGTGTAGTCTGAAACTCTAGCTGCCTGTTGCAAGTTATGTGTTACTATTACTATAGTAAGATGTTTCTTTAACTCATGAACTAGTTCCTCGATTTTAGTCGAAGCAGTCGGATCCAAGGCCGATGTAGGTTCATCCATCAAAATAACCTCAGGATGCATTGCAAGTGCGCGTGCGATACATAGTCTTTGTTGTTGGCCACCTGATAGACTCATTCCCGGTTTATTCAATTCGTCTTTCACCTCTTTCCATAAGCCGGCACTTTCAAGACTTTCTATTACTATTTCATTAATTATTTTTTTATCCTTGATACCATTTAGCTTTAATCCAGCTGCAACGTTATCATATATGCTCATGGTTGGAAATGGATTAGGTTTTTGAAAGACCATTCCGATCCTTCTCTTAATCATGACTGGATTGACTTTTTGATCATAGATATTTGTTTTATCCAAATGTATTTCTCCTTTAGAATAGGCACCCGGAGTCATTTCATGCATTCTATTAATACACCTTAAGAGCGTAGTTTTGCCACAACCCGATGGACCTATAAAGGCAGTCGCAGAATTTTCTTTAATCGATAAGTTAATATTTTTTAAAATTCTTTTATTATTATATCCTGCATCCAGATTTTTAACAAAAAGTTTAAAACTCTCAGTTATAATACTCGTGCTCTTTTGTAGAGGCGGATTTTCAGGAATTTCAAAACGGGTAGTTTCCAATAGTATAATAGTTACCGTTTTATATAGATAAAAAGTTACTATATGTACACTATAGAATTATATAGGACTATACCACACTAAACAAAAAATAATATCTTTTTCAGGTTATTTACTCAATTGGAAGTCTAGTATTATTTCCCCATTCATTCCAAGAACCTAAATACATCTTTACTTTTTTAAAACCCAATTCCTTTAATATTATAAAAGTATTTGCGGCTCTATATCCTCCTTGGCAATATGTAATTATCTCTTGATGCTTCGAAAAGCTTGAGTACAATTTACTTATATCATTAAGAGATTTAAATTTGTCAATTGATATGTTTTCCTTCCAGTCTATATTGATAGCACTAGGTATATGACCACCTCTAATTGCTCGGAGGTGTTCTCCAGTAAATTCTTTGGAAGATCGTGCATCAATTATCTGACTTCTGTTTTCGGATTTTATCGTATCGAGAAGAGTTTTATAATTGGCCAATATAGTTTCATCAATTGTTCCATTGATCTCACAATAATCCAACGCCTCTGTTTTCGTATCCATGGGTTTTTTTTCTTTTTTCCAAATATTGTAACCTCCATCCAACATTGCAACTTTCTCATGGGAAAAATAGAGTGAAAGCCAAACACCTCTTGCTGCTGAGGGACCAGAAATATTATCATAAAAAACTAAAAAAGTTTTTTCAGATATTCCTAAAGTTGACAATACCTGCCTCATCTGATTATTAAAGCCTTTAATCCCTGGTTTTGAAGTATCATTCCAATGATATTGCATTAGATCAATATTTAGGGCTCCAGGGATGTGTCCTGTAAGATATTCATTAAAAGATCGTGTGTCGACTATCCTTAGATTCTTCTGCTTAGTTGAAATTAATTGAAATAATTCTCGACAAGAAATAATTAAATTCAATCATTCTATTATCATTTCTGCTAATATATTGTTTGATGATTAAATCTCATCTATATTTACACTCGTTATATTTTATTGTTTTAGAACTTTTTTATTTATTTAAGTTATTCACAAATATTACATAGGTTTAATTATAAAAACTACTAAAATATTTTCCCATGATTTACTAACGTACGAAACGTTACTAGAAATGAGAAAGATCTCTTTTCGCCAATCTATATAATAAAAATTAAGAATTTTCTTACTGATGTCGAATTCAATAAATACAAAATTAAAGAAAGTTTTAGTTATTGGTTTAGGTCAATTAGGTTTACCTGTTGCTAAATATGTAAATGACAAAGGTTTTGATGTTTCTGGATACGATATTAGTAACGAGGCAATGATTAGAGCAAAGGAAAAAATTGGATTAAAAACTACCACTAATTTTAGAAATTTTGATATTTATATTATTTGCGTCTCTACACATAGTTCTTCTAATATTACCTCTCCACAAATCGAAGGTTTAATTTCGGTTATAAATAAAATCTCTATGGAAGCAAATAATGGCTCTCTTGTTTCGATAGAAAGCACCATTCCTAAAGGTACTTCAAAAAAAATATTTGAATTATTGGAGCATAGGTTACATGTTGTACATGCCCCTCATAGATGGTATTCACTCGACGAAGAAAAATATGGTGTTAACCAGCTACGTGTTATTGGAGGAGTAAATCCATGTTGCTTAAAATTGGGTCTAGAATTTTATGCAGGACACTCAAAATGTGACACCGAAATATTCACAAATGAAGAGATCTTGAATAATTATAATAAACATGAGAATACAAATACATCTTTTATTGAAGTCCAACAAAATTTTAATGACTCTAATTCCCTATCAAACAATAATCAACTAGAATCACAAGCTTATTTTCAAAGTTTAGAAATCCCTATGCATTCTGTTTCTAGTATTGAAATAGCAGAATTAACTAAAATAATCGAGAATTCTCATAGATATTTACAGATAGCCTTTGCTGAAGAACTTTACTTGTACTGTCAAGCTAATAATATTCTTTTTTCTGAGCTAAGAGATGCATTAAATACAAAGTGGAATGTTGAAATCCTTGAACCTCGGGATGGGATCGGAGGACATTGTCTACCAAAAGATACAAAAATGTTTCTTTCTTCAAAAATGAGAAGTAAAATTCTTCAATCCGCTATGGAAGTAGATACATTATATAGAGACTTTTTGACTAGAAGAGAGAAGAAATTAATTACCTCGGTGGACAATCTAACAAATTAGAAATTAGATATTATTTTTTTTCCCTTGGTTTGCTACTTTTCCGTTTTTTATAAAACTTGTACAGAAATATTAAAACCAAAGATACAATAATAATTAATGTAATAACATGGAATGCTTTTGATGAGTCTTGAGAAAATTTATCCCAAGCACTACCCAAGTAGTATCCAATCATAGTTAACGATAAACTCCAAACAAAGGAACCAATAAAAGTGAATAACGTGAACTCGATAAAATTCATTCTAGATAATCCTGCAGGAATTGATATCAATTCTCTCACTCCAGGAGCAAGGCGACCTAATAACACAGCCACTTTTCCATATTTTTGAAACCATAGCTCAGATTTTTCAAGCTTAGATTCAGTTATTAGGATATATTTCCCAAACTTTAAGATTATTCTTCTTCCTAGTTTTAATGCTACAAAATAAATTACAATAGCACCTAAGGTTGAACCTAGGGAACCAACAAACCCAAACATAATCACTTGTCCTATACCTAAATTTTGACTATGAACAACATAACCTGCCAATGGAAATATTAGTTCACTTGGAATTATTGGAAAAAGAGTCTCTATTAAGGCGGCAGCGAAAATTCCAAGGTAACCAAGGTTATAAATTAAATTTGAAACAGAATTAATAATATTATCAATTATAGAACTAAAACTTATGGCTAGTGTTATGAAAATGCTGTAAATAATCAAATATAACTAAAGATAAAAATTGTTTGGCTTAATAAAACTTTTGAGAAGTTATAGAGCTAAGACAAAAATTAATGATGATGTGTTGTTTTCTCATGAGAATGTTTTCGGTTATTAATTGTTGTATACACTCCTAAAGCTATAAAAGCAAAACCAAGCGCTAGAATCAAGAAGTCTGCAGGTAATATAATCGCCCAAACTTTATTCATAGATGCGGCCAACATAAAAATAAGAGCCAAGAGGACCAATGCTATCCCAGCAAGTGTTTCTGCGTTAATTTTCTCCATCCAAAATAAAATAGTCATTCTACATTATAAATATTAATATTTTTATTTCTAAAATGTTTCTCGGGAGTATCGTAGAACTTGATGGTAGTGGGTCTATCCAAGTTTATAATTTTATACATTAAGTTTTATCAAATTTAACCATCTATTTTAATATCTTTTTAAAGTATTTTTAGATATGATTATTTACCTATTAAATTTATATCTGTTACAAAACCAAATTGGGATCCGCTGAAAAGGGGGATATGAATTGCCAAGGAAATTAGCAATATTTATTTTCTGGTTTGCAGGTTTTGGGATTGGATTTGGAGGTTATTTATTTTTTCCAAATATTACTAACTGGTTTCATACAAATATGCCTCAATTTTTAGACGCTTCTATAATAGGTGCTTTAATCGCTGGAATCATAGGATCAATACTAAGTACTATAACAATAATTAGCTGGGCAAATAGAACCTCATAACCTATGACTCATCTCTATTTTAAATAAGATACAAACGCGAGTTTTATTGTAATTGAATAAGCATGGTACCTATACTATACAAGTAATTGTAGGATTTATTAAAACATCATCAATTATTACAAATATCTCATTCATTTGACAATTTTTATTGTTGGATCAATAATCGGAATATTATTCCATTTTTTCGGCAGATTTTTGGTCAAGTGATTCAAGATTTCATTGTATACTATGGAATGAGTCTGATTTACTAACTTCTTAAATAAAGATACGTTAAGAATTGTTTTTATCTTCGAACTCTAACGTCATAATCTTTTAGATCTTTTAAACCATAATGGAAATTGGATAAGTTTTTCTCGTATATTAAAGAGCAAAAATTCAGGATCTTATATTAACAATATATGAAATTCTCGAAATTTCTTATTTATCATTTCACCATCTTTATTTTTAGATTTAGACATTGTTAAATCGCTACACTTATAATTGAATATATATGGTGATACTGGAAGTGAAACTTAAATGATTTGATGTGAAATATTTTTGTTATCATTTTGACCGTAATTAATAATTTTATCAGATGTTCAATGTTATTGTTAATTTTGATAACTATTTTTTCTTTCATTCTTATTAAAGCTTGATACAAAAATAATATATTTTTAATTCTCGAAATAATTTTGCATACCAATGTTTTATTTTTATTTTACATTTAACCTATAACTTAATCGTTCTTCTTATTCCTTCATTTTTCTAATGTAATATGTAAATATAAGCTGTTACAAGAAATAGATATATTTATTTTTATGTCTTCAGGATTTTAATTATCATCATTTCCTTCTTCATTATCATCATCATTGACATTCTGGGGTGTTATTTCAGGGGTACTACTTTCTATAAATACAGGGGTTGTGTATGTTATTTGTTCATTATTATCAAAAAAGGATCTTATTTCTAAAGTTTTTAAGCCAGCTGGAGAATTAGTGGGAATACTAAACGTAGAGAGATCTATTTGTTTAATGGGATATATCTCAGTCTCATCTTCAGTATCGTAATCTATTATATATGCCTTTATTGTCAAGGGTTGTTTTTCATAAGATAAAGTTATTTTATCTCCATGTTTTAAAGTTAGTTTTGGATCTATGTCACTTTGGGTTTCATATAAGTTGGCAGGGCCTATTTTGGTCACAATATTGTCTTCGGATTCATTTGATTTTGATTCTTTTATCGTGTTAGTAAAGTTAATTTGAGAATACATAAAAGGGTCCATTTCAACTTCTTGATCTCCTAAAATCACATTTAATGATGGCACTTCTTTTTCTGGATTCTTTATTACCTGAATACTTTCGGCATTTTCTGGTGTCTCTAATTGTGCATAAACATCATTATGAAAATATAAAAAAGTAATCAAAAACAAAATAATAATGACCTGTCCACATACTATGGATGATTTATTTATTTCCTTAAATTTATTAGATGACTTTTCCATTATATTAGAGATACAAGCGGTCATTAAAAACCTTAGATATTATAAAGTTATAAATGTAATTATAATAACTATTTTACGCTAATCAGTGAAGTTGTGCTAGTATTGTTTTTTTGATTTTGTCATAACGTAATAGCTATGAATAGTTATTATGACTGCAGCCAAAAGCATTTGAGTTGCAAAGTACAAATTCCATGGGATTTCAGGGATTGGATAATTTATTTTTTCATTATTAGGATCAAAAATATTATTAAAAAGGTTACTTGTAATAAGGGAATTCCAGACTATAAAATTGTAAACTAACTCGTAAATAGTTATTGTAGCGGCAATTATACTAATTATTTGAATAAGTGTTTTTATTCTAACTTTGAGATTTTTAATTGAATCCTCATAAATTCTAATCGAAGTAAACCAAGATATTAAGGAAAAAACCATCAAGTAGGTTACTAATTTAATAGTACCTTTAAACGGAAACTCTGTTTCTACCAAGATAT
>DASUZI010000011.1:0-3238 GCA_036376955.1 Nitrososphaeraceae archaeon | reverse complement strand
TGGGTATGTTCGAATTGTGGAATGTGGTCATCTAGAAAATTTAGTGTTAAACGCCATATAACAAATCAGCATCGCGGGAATGCATTCTTAGTTCCTTATATTGACTATCTCGTTGGAAGACAATCAGGACTATATCCTCCTTCGACTCAGGCTGAGTATCAATATCGAGAGAAAAAAAGTAATTTTGAAACATTTAAGGAGGCATTTTGGAAGGAACTAGCAAGTAAAGCTGCAAACGGAAATAGGAATTCACAAATTTGATATGCTATAATTGACATTTCTTTAACATTGAATTAAAAAGTCTCTTTCAAATTGCAACATAGTGATACTCAAAAATATTGGTTACCAATTTGAAAAAATGTAATCTATTATGAAGGCTGTCACTCTTTTTTGCAGATAATACCAATCGATTGTGACATCTTTATTTCTATAAAATGTCTCGTTACATTAGCACATAGAATAGTAACTATATGAAAGTAAATATACAGTTATGTAAAATTATAAGATTTGTTTAAAGATTTATAGATATTTAAATTAAATAAAAGACTCGAAAAAAATCCGAAGAAATTTGAATATTATACTAAAAAGCAACCTTGCTACCATTTTAGAACTAGATAAATCAAGTCAATCTTTCAACATATACTCTGCTAAACAATTATGTATGAAACCAAATAATCAAATTATTATAATGGGAAAGAATAGATATCAAATACTTTATACCTACTGACTGGTTGATTGGTAAACTCAGACTCCTCCTCGCCTACTAAGAGAAATCCATTAAATATTTCTTACAAATGGATAGCATTAGGAAATACCACGCTTGGTACACTTCTAGCTTCCCTTGATGCAAATATTATATTTATAGCATTACCTATCATTGTATCAGAACTGGGAGCTTCTCTTTTTACTATGGTATGGATAGTAATAGGATATTCTCTTGTTACTGCGTCTATTCTTTTAAATTTTGGTCGTCTTGCAGATATTTTTGGTAGGGTAAAGCTATACACGTTGGGCTTTATTATATTCACATTAGGATCTGCGTTATGCAGTATATCACAAACAGGAGAACAATTAGTAATATTTAGAATTTTTCAAGCAGTAGGTGCAGCATTTCTATTTTCAAATAGTGTTGCAATCTTGACAGATGCATTTCCATCCAATGAAAGGGGAAAAGCACTCGGCATAAATCAAATTGCCATCGTGTTAGGTTCGGTACTCGGGCTTGTTCTTGGAGGATTTTTAACTTCATACCTTGGTTGGAGATCTATTTTTTGGATTAATATTCCCATAGGAATTATTGCTATAATTTCATCTTATAAAAATCTCAAAGAGTTAGGATCAATCAAGAAAGAAAAAATAGATTGGCTTGGAAATATTTCATTTGCAGGAGGATTATTTCTTGTGCTAGCAGGAATAACATTTAGCTCATTTGGTATTATCTCTGACTTATTGGTAATTTTTTTTATTATTTTTGCAGGGTTAGCTCTTCTCATAGTATTCGGGTTTATAGAGAAAGGTATAGCCAAAGATTATCCTATGTTTCATTTCTCACTTTTTAAGATTAAATCATTCTTGGGGGGAAATATCGCGATTCTTCTCAATTCAATAGCTAGAGGCGATTTTATATTTCTCATATCATTTTATCTGCAAGGAGCATTTATGAATTTGAGTCCAGTCGAGGCTGGAATTTATCTGATGCCAGTCTCTGCTGCTTTAGCAGTATTTGGACCTTTAAGTGGGTGGTTATCTGATAGATATGGTTCGAGATTTTTTGTAGGCCTAGGGTTATTCTTATCTGGCATAGGTTTTTTATTACTTACACAACTACAAATTAAAACTTCCTTTATCGAGCTTCTATTACCTTTTATTCTGCTTGGAGCAGGAATGGGTATATTTACATCTCCTAATAGAGCATCCATAATGAATAGTGTACCTGCGAATAGAAGGGGAGTATCTGCAAGTACAGGAACTACTTTATTTTACGTTGGAAGGTCTTTGAGTCTTGGTATCACATTTTTAATAATGACAAGCATATTGCAAGCAGAACAAGTAAAAGAAATTTTTATAGATTTTAGAACTGAATCAGATATGGTTAAAGATACTAATGTTACTACTTTATCTCATATAACAGAAAGTAAGGAATTAATTGAAAATAGATTCCTGTATTCAATACATATAATATTTTTTGTTTCTTCTATAATAGTATTTATTTCAATAATTCCTGCTACACTTAAAGATAGAAGAATATGCTAGAATAAGTAATACGACAAGAATCTTCAGCTTTTCTTCTGATATAGATTTAGAAAACAAAAGAGATTACAAAAAACACGTAAAAAATATTAAGACTTGAAATTAATAAGAAACAGAATCTAATGTATTTTTTGATATTTATTAATAAAATTATTATTAAATTAACGTATATTATAATTTACATATGTGATTAAACCAGGCAACATACACAAAAAAGTTTGTTTTATTTATCAATTATTTAACTCTTGGAGTTTTATTGTTGCCAATATCGAATCCTCTTTGTCGAAGATATTTTAATGTCAATTTATAAACTAATTCATCATTATTAGCTACTGTTAGTACTCTGCTCCACGAAACTTCTCCTTGTTCATTTATTTCTGATGATAATAAATTGGAATTAAGTAAAGCCATTTCTTTACATTCTTCAAAGGTTTTATTTTTTCTGTAAGCAGTACCATGTGAATCACAGGATTCCTTATTATCCATTTATTATCTATATTTTAAATAAAGATACATATCTAATTTTCTTTTCAAATATAAATAATTAGAAACTAGTTTTTTAATGCCAAATGTTAAACAAACTGAAAATCAGTTTTGATTATTTAAATAGTTCTTGTTCTTTTTTTGAATAAAATCTCTTTTTTGGAGTGATTTTATCTGTCCATTCACCGATTAATCCTCCACATTTTACACACCTTAACAATTTTAGATGAGAAGATACAATAAATATATCTAAAAGTAAATCCTTAGTTTTATCATATTTGGTGCATCGACAATCTTCCATTTAATATTATATAACTAATAAAATTAAAAATAGTTTTGATTAAATATTGTTGAACAATATCAGATATTATTAACTAATAACTTTTAATATTTAGCTTATGAAATAATATATAATATTTATATCATTAAATCTACAGTATACTAATAACTAACAAATAAGCAAAAAGTAAAGATGGGTTAGCAAGTGAACTATCTTAAACTATCG
>DASUZI010000010.1:0-13395 GCA_036376955.1 Nitrososphaeraceae archaeon | reverse complement strand
CCAAAACAATGTTAACTTTAACAATGTTCTTTTGAACACAATCGATGTAAACAATGCTAATGGGTTACCAGTAAACACCAATGGCAATACATATGATCAAAACAATTGTATGACTGCTAATCCAAGCGGTATATGTATTGGCAAGTAATCTAGACAAAAAAATTCCTTCTCTTTTTTTCTTTATAATATAATTAAAAGACACAACTAATAAATCACAACTAATAAATCATTATAACTAATAAATTCAAACATATACTTTTTATAAATAATAAAATAAAACGTATTTCCCAACATTAATAGAATAAAATAATGAAATCAAATATAAAATATAAGAACCTAAAAAAATATAAATAACAATAATAAAAAATGATAAATATTAAAACAGTATTGTCTAAGTTCTAATTTGATTCTTTTTTATTATAAGACTCAGGAAGCCTATACAAGATATATTTATCCTCTGGAGAAAATTTAGCTGGAGTTGGATCAACAGTTAGAGATGAACAATGTGAACATCTACTCTTAAGAGTATAAATTTGACACATTAAACATTTTCTCAATAAATGTTTCATTTTAATGAACTAATTGTTGTTGTGTTTTTTTAGATTCTTGACGAATAAAATTAAAGTGACCATCTTCCTTTTCAATTGAAGATTTTATTTTTTCTATAGAATTGTTAATAGATTTCTCAGCGATTTTAAAATTATCAGCAGCAACAACTATTCTATATTTTGGTGCTGCAATATATGAAATCATAATCTTTGAATTACCTTTTGTAGTTTCTGCAGTACTTAAAATTGATTTAATAATTTCAACACCATTGGATTTTTGCGACGAAATTTCCAATATACCTCTTATTTCCACATGGGGAATGGGAATTTTTTTACTTTCATCTTCAATTATTTGAATTACATTTTCGGGTAATTCTAATGGTAATAGTACATCTTTCCCTTTTTTTGTTGTAGCCTCAAAAATATCATAAACATAATCATATTTAGTTAAAATTTTTTCTTCAATTTGTTTTATTTGTTCGTCTGAGAGGCTGGCTTTACTTTTTATTATCGCCATGAACGCATTAGCCTTCTCATTTTTCTTCACTTCAATTATCTTTGATTTTTTTTCTTCACCGGATACTTGTTTTAGTGATAAATCAACTTCAGATCGTGTTTTATTAACTCTAATAACTTTTAGAACAATTTTTTGATTAGGTCTAACATATCTTTCGATATTTCTTATCCAACCTGTCGCTATTTCAGAAATATGTAAAAATCCAGTAATATTACCATATTCTTCTAAAGAAACATATGCTCCATGATTAGTAACTTGTTTAACATTAACAAAAACTATATCCCCTTCTTCAGGGAGATTTTTCTGATCTTCCATCTGTTAACTCCAATACAAGCTATATTTATTTTGTAAAGTATCTCTTAATTTTTTAAATTAGTAATCAATTCCCCTTTTTGCTTTGATACCTTTTTGATAAGGATGTTTTATATCATTCATTTCGGTGACTAGATCTGCGACTTTAATAATTTCATTTGGAGCATAGTTACCAGTTAGCACTATGGATGTCTGCTTAGGCCGTTCTTTGATTAATTCAAGTACTTGATTTGTTGAAAGAAGTTTCAAATTTATGGCATAATTAATTTCATCTAGGATAATAATATCATATTTCTTGGATAATATCTTTTCTTTGGCGAGATTCAATGCATTCTCTGCCGATTTTTTATGCTCCACAAATTCATGATCATCGTCCAATATTCCAATAAACCCTTTACCTGCTGCAATCATTTCGAATTCAGGAGTCAATCTCTTAGAGCTTGAAAGTTCTCCGTAATACCATTCACCTTTTATAAATTGGATCATCAAAACCTTAAAACCATGACCTACTGCCCTCAATACAATCCCTAATGCTGCAGTAGTTTTTCCTTTTCCTTTACCTGTGTAAATCACTACAAGTCCATTGTCAGCTTCCATTGATAGAGAAGCGTATAAAGAACTAAATTATAGTTTTCTTTAAGATTATATTAAAATATTCAATAGTATTATGTTAATTTACCAGAACAATATATGAAAAGTTTATATTTTTAGAATCATTATCTAGTTAATCCTTCTATAGCTATGCAAAACAAACATACAATACTACAAAATTGGAGTAACGAGAATGTATCTATGAATGAAACAATAGAAAATATTTTCAATCTCATAAATCTAGATAATATGAAGATGAAAAAAGAGATCGTTGAGATGTCACGAAATACTTCCCATGAAAATCCATCAGATAAATGGTTCTATGTATTAAAAATAATATCAGTGTATTCTGTAAAAAATAACGAGATTTTTTCGCAATCTCAACTATATGACCTTTTAACAATAATGTCTAGAATTATCGATGTAAAGAAGAAAGATGTAGTAAATACAATTACCTTCAATATATATAGAGATATTATGGAAAATTATAATAAGTTAAACGAAAACCTAAAGCTTATTTTTCCAGTTATAATTGTAAACTTGATGTATATAATAAAATATGGAAAAGATATTGAAGGCAAGTCTGTAAATTTATTTGCTATTAATAGCTATTATCAAAATTCAAAACTCAATTTAGATGATGAGTTAAAAAAAATTTTATTATTTAAACTAGAAAGCAATAATATTCATGACATCGAGGATAATGAAATATTTAAAATACTAGAAAAACTTACAGGAAGAGATGAAAAAGAAATACAAAACTCTTTCAGTAATTTAATAGAATCTGATAGGCAAAAAATAGAAAATGTTTGTAGAAATTATCATAAACTCCAGGAATACAGTGAATTGATGGAAACAGAGGGATTTATTAAGGTTATAGAGCAAGAAGCAGGGAGAAAGTTATCCGGCAGTCAGCTACAACATGCGACAAATTCTATCAAAAAAACAAAAATCTATTTAGAGAGTATTTTGGATGGCGCATTTGTGCCGAAAGGCAAACATGGCATCAATCATGTCAAACACAATTTGGAATACGGTTATCAATTAATGGGAATTATTCAATCAAAAAAAAGAAAAATCGTTATTGACAATAGTAACTCAAAAGATATTTAAATAGTTAAAGAAATTGTACCTAAAAGTCACTGGCACTAGACTTAAAACCAAAATAGATAATATTTTTGGAATTTGTTGTTATCATTTGCTGCCCATTAAACAAGAATATTATATAGGCAAAGGAAAAAAAATAGCCATTTGTACTCTGTCGAGTCTGGAATTACTTGAAGAAATCAAAAATAATAATGAGATTATGGAAAATATATTAATAGTAGGTAGATTACTTTCGGAAAATAAAGGCGTTGATGAGATAATTAAATTTACAAAAAAAAATACCCTTTTAAAACATATTTTGATTTGTGGTGACGATGTGAAAGGACATTTACCTGGACAAACTTTAATTTCATTGAAAGAAAATGGAATAGACATAAATAAAAGAGTCATAAAAACCTCAGGTGCCTACCCATTTTTAATTTGCTCTACTCAGGATGTTGAATATTTTAGACATCAAGTGGATATAATTGACAGAATAGGGTTAAAAGATATAAATAAAATTAAAGATATAATCCTTGATATAGATTCAATCTAATATTGACCATTTCACTTAATCTAGCAACAATGGTAGCTTATACATAAATGCAAATTCTAAAAAAAGTAGTTATTGAATTATTAAGCCTAATTTCTTAATAATTATAAAAAATTTATAATAGTGTTTTGCTCAACTAATTCATGGAATATGCAAATCCAAATGTTCTAGTAGATACACAATGGGTAGAGGACCATTTAGAAGACATTAATGTCAGAATAGCTGAAGTGGACTATGATCCAAAGGCAAATTATAATCTTGGTCACATACCAAACAGTGTTTTATTTGATTGGAAAAGAGATATAAATGATCCTCTTACACGAAATATTCTTTCTCGAGATGATTGTTCAACACTATTACAAAAAGCAGGCATAAATGATAATACTACTCTAATATTATATGGTGATTTTAATAATTGGTTTGCCGCATTCGCATTTTGGGTTTTTGAATATTATGGTATGAAGAATACAAAAATTATGAATGGGGGAAGAAAAAAATGGCTTGAAGAAGATCGACCAATTTCAAAAGATATACCCAGTTTTCCTATGGGAAATTTCAAACCTACTGGGCCTAATCCTGCATTAAGAGCATTTCTTAGTCAGGTGAGAGAATCTTTAGAATTAGACAAAACAAAGAGGATAGATGTCAGAAGCCCACAAGAATTTAGCGGCGAAATAACTGCACCTGCTGAATATCCTACAGAACATGCGCAAAGAGGAGGACACATTCCGGGAGCTGTTAATATACCATGGGCCAAAGCAGTAAACGATGATGGTACTTTCAAATCAGCTGATGAGCTAACAAAATTGTATCAGACAGTGGGTATTACACCAGAGAAAGAGATAATTACATACTGTAGAATAGGAGAACGTTCTTCCCATACATGGTTTGTTTTAAAACATCTCCTTGGCTATCCAGATGTCAAAAATTATGATGGCTCCTGGACCGAATGGGGAAATATGATTGATAATCCAATTGAAAAATAAAAGATTTAATTATTTTTTTCTTTTCTAACCAAAAAGTGAAAAATCAAACCCTCTTTTCGTATTTCTAATATTGATTGAGATCTTTCTTGAGCCCATCTTGTCAATTCTAGATCAGCTGTTATATCATCTGAAGCCAAATAAACGATCTTGCCAATTTTAATTTTAGTCAATAGCTCGTCCAATTTTGTAAGAGTTGCCGCACATTCAGTACCAAGTTCATACATTTCATAGTCTGGAAAAGCCTTAAAACAACGAACATGAAATTCATCTATAAGGGATTTAAATTGAATATGACATTCGCCAATTTTTTTTAAACCATTTAGATCTTTATTAAAATTGGATGGTACAATTGTTGACAGCCAACCGAACTCATAGGGGCTATCATTAACTTGTTTTGGTTTAGATAGTATAGATTCGTTAATTTCTTTTATTTTTCCATTAAGTGGAGATCGCACTATTCCAAAATATTTTAAACTTTCTAGAGACCCTAAGCTTTTACCTTTCTCAATGTTAGTACCTTTTTTTTTGAGTTTAATTGATTGTAATTTACCTGCAATTGATGATAAGATAGGTATGATTCCTATCTTGATGGAGTTTTCATTTGAAACATCTACCCATACAAAGTTATCAGGATCGTATAACAAGTTATCAGGAAAATTACAATTATCAATAATCATAAATCTAAAATATGGTACAACCAATTTTATTCTTTACATTAGTCTAAATTTGTTGAATAATTGTAATAAGGATAAATAGAAACAGGGAAATGTTATTATTTATGTAATATCAAGTTTAAGTTTGTTCAAAATAAGTCTATCTTAATAATATCTCAAATCGATTAATAATAAATTTTATTAATATGTACAACAAAGGCAATTTGATCGAATTTATTTACTATTTGAAATGTGAGAAGAAAAATTTTCTTGTTATACAATTATTTAATATTTTATTCTCATTTTTCATATATTGGGCGAAATTCATTCATAACAAAAACAATTCAATTATTTGCCTTTTAATAAATGATAAATAAAAGGAAATATTAATTCGATTTACTGTTTGTTGTCAATTCTATCATATAATAATTACTATAAAGTGTTGATGGCATAATATTTCGGTCATACTTAATTTCAAGAGAAACTTATGGAATATATTAATATCGTTCATTGTCGAAGAATTCAAAAAATGATTTAGTTGTATCATTAGTATTTATCATTTGGAACATAAATTTATAGCATTACTAATTTTTGAATCTAAATAAATAATAATGATTATAGTAATATTATATGATTGAATATGATACACTAAATAAAATAGCTCTAGATATAAAAAATTGTCAATTATGTTTATTGTGTAATAATAGGAAAAATACAGTACCTGGTGAAGGCGGTTTCCGTAAGAAATTAATGATAATAGGTGAGGCACCTGGCTATCATGAAGATCAATCAGGAAGACCCTTTGTAGGTACAGCTGGAAAAATATTAAGGAATACGCTATTAAAGAATAATATACAGTTTGAAGATGTATTTATCACAAACATAATAAAATGCAGACCACCAAACAATAGACAACCACATATTAATGAAAAAAAAATATGCATACAATATTTAGAGCGACAAATTCTTTTGTTACAGCCAAAAATAATATGCTTACTGGGAAATGTAGTTAGTTCATATATTCTTGATATCAAATCGATTACAAATGAAAGAGGAAGTATCCTTCACAAGAAAGATTTGAAATATTTCATTACTTATCATCCAGCAGCTACACTTTATAATAGAAATCTATTGAATATATTTGAACAAGATATAAAAAAACTTGCAGAGTATATTTCTCAAAATTAATGGTATGGAGAAAAAATTAATAAACTCAAATCAAGATATCCACTTGATCTATTATTTAATAATGGATAATAACAATATAATTGGATGGATGATGATAATGTTCAGATAAAAAGATTAATTTGTATGTTCGATGGAATGTGTCAACCCATCAATCCAGGAGGAGTAGCCTGTTATGGTTTTATCATTAAGGAAAATAATAATAATCGAATTTATCAAATTTATGAAGAGGCAGGTATTGCATTTGAACCTTTTTCAAAGGAATCAAGTAACAATGTTGCAGAGTATATGGCATTAGTAAAATTATTAGAATGGTTAGTTGCCAACCACTACAATAAATTTTGTATACTCATACAAGGAGATTCGCAATTAATTATTAACCAACTTTCAGGTAAATATAAAGTAAAGTCAGAAAAATTAAAAATATATTATGATAAAACCAAAACATTAATACAAAGATTTAAAAATCTTCAAATCGAATGGGTAATTAGAGAAAAAAATAAGGACGCTGATGCTTTGGCCAATCAAGCCTATATAAATTTTCTAGATAACAATTATGGAGAGTTTTATAAAATACTGAAACCACATTTTGCAACGGATCAGCAAATCAAACTATTAAAAAACTTAAAAATTAATCCCTCTAAATACTTGAGTAAAATTGAGGCGTCAAGATATCTCAAGAAATATAATAAAAAATGATGTTTTTTAATTCATTTAATTTATGCAAAGCATTTATCTAGTTTGTTTATTGTATATTTTGAATGCCAAGAATAAAGAGTTCAGAAAAATCTACAGAAAAGGTAGGAATTCCACAATGGCTAGAAGAAGAGATTAAATCAATAGAGTTTACAGAATCTGAAATAATAAACCGAACAGGCTATATTTTAGAAATTTATTTTAAAGACTACAAATTAGACATACAACTTTATGAAGCTTTAC
The DNA here is from genome assembly GCA_036376955.1 of Nitrososphaeraceae archaeon. Lineage (GTDB taxonomy): Archaea > Thermoproteota > Nitrososphaeria > Nitrososphaerales > Nitrososphaeraceae > TH1177. Next base: position 6,025 of record DASUZI010000010.1, on the reverse strand, counting down.
CCGATGGAAGAACTATAGTAGAAGGCATAAGTGTACCCTCATCTCAAGATACATCTAAATTTATGAAGGGTTTCGTTTACGAATTCAAGATTAAAATGTCTCGAGGAAAACTTAGCGACAAAACTATAGAATTTCTCAAATCACAATTTAGCTTAGAAATGGATTCTATATATCAATTTGTGTTGATGGAATTACAACTAATGGATGTGGAATCTGAAGAAAATTCAAAACAATTACTGGATGATACTGAAGACTTGTAATAAAATATGGATTTGAAAGTGGAAATTTATTTAGGTTTAGGTATTATAAAAGGATTATCGTTCAAGCCTTTTAATCAGTTCTTGACGTAATTTTTTTAACTATAGTAAGTTTCATTAATACAATCCACATTATAATGAGAGGAATGTGATAAGATGCAATTCGCCAAGAGATAATTACATCTAAATGCGAATCGTTTAAGACATCATTAATTGATGGCAAATTATTCAGGCCAGAGACGTAAGCCCACAACCCAATTTCAGTTAAGCCTGACCCCCCAACTGTTATAGGTAAACTTCCTAATTCAGTAGATGCTGCAGTAGCCAAGATAGAGTCATATAGTCCCAGATCAGATTCAATGATGCCTCCCAGTACAAGAAATGAAGCACCAAGGCTAGCAAATGCAAAAAATGTAATAACCGTACCAACAAAGAAAATTTTTATTACTTGTCTTGAATTGAAATTTTCTTTACTCATTGTGCATAAATCACTGATTGCAGCATTTGTATAGTTAATTATTTTATTTGACCGTTCATGTGATAAAAATCTTCTAACTAACTTTACTATAAATTTAGGAAGTTGAATATTATAACGCGCTGAAAAAATAACTACTATCAACCAAAAACCAAAAATAAATGAAGAAATCAGGATAATTATAGTACCAATGAGAATTGCTCCATTAAAAAAAGCGATTATCCCTGCGAATAGAGCAAGAATTGTTCCCACAAAAACATCTGCAATGATTTCCATAGTAGCTATCCATGCTGCAATTCCAGCTGGAACTTTGTTTTTGGTTAACCAAGCAATTCTAACAATTTCACCTCCTATATAAGAAGGTGTAGTATTGGTAACAAATTCACTTCCTATCCTTACTGAGATTAATTTAAAGGATGATGCAACCTTATATCCTAAAAATTTATCTACAAAATATTTAAAGCGATATGCTTGAAGAAAGACTTTGGCAAGACTAAATAAAGCAGCCATAATAAATGGAGCTATTCCAACACTAAAAATATCAGTAATAGATACAGGGGAGAAAATAAATAAAAAAATAATGGGTAAAAAACTTACTAATATTCCAATGAGTCTCCAATTCAATTTATCTAATCACTAAACTAATTTAGTTATATAATAATCAATCAATTTAATAATGTATGTAAATACTTTACATTTGTCTTTAATTTATAAAATATTATATAATTATATTTAAATATAAACATAAATGAAAGCCATTTATATAACAGGAACAGCCGGTTCAGGAAAATCATTACTAACCTCAAACCTCTTACAATGGTATATTGACCATGATAATTTTCCTATTACTCTTAATTTGGACCCAGCTGTATCGGAATTACCTTATCCCCCAGATGTAGATATACGAGACCATATAGACATTAACAATATTATAGATACTTATGGATTAGGACCAAATGGTGCTATAATAATGGCACATGATTTAATAAGCACCAAAATTCAAGATATCCAATTAGAAGTTGATGAATTAAACCCAGATTATATTTTAATTGATACTCCAGGACAAATTGAATTATTTGCTTATAGATCTAGTGGTAATTATTTTATTTCAAATTTTCAAGCAGATAGTAAAGTTACTATTTTTATAATGGATGGAGTACTCGTTTCGAGCCCAATAAATTTTGTTTCATTATCACTACTTTCTACCTCAATTAATCTTAGATTAAAAACCTCACAGATAAACGTATTATCAAAAAGGGATTTGATAATAGATAATTTGGAAAATATCTTAGATTGGTCTCAATCTGATACAACTTTATTAGGAGCCTTAGATAAAGAAAATAATCAAGAATTTTCTTTATTAAGTAAAGACGTCGTAAAAATTATTTCGCAAAATGGACTTAATCAAGACTTGGTCGCTGTATCTAATCTAACTATGAATGGTTTAATTGAATTATATTCAGTTTTATCAAGAATACTTAATCAAGGAGAAGAAATTGAATATTAAATATACCAGAAATGAATTCAATTAGAGCATTTGCTCCATCATCAACAGCTAATCTGGGTCCAGGTTTCGATATATTTGGGCTTGCCTTAGATCTCTTTGTAGATGAAATAATAATAACAAAGAAACAGCAACAGAATGGAATAATTACTATATCTACTATAAAACAAAATGGGGGAATGCAAATTCCCTATGATAATGAAAACAATTCTGCAGCCTTGGTAGTTAGGAAAATGATGGAAGATTATAGAATAAAAGATAACATTGATATCCAAATCAACAAAGGAGTTCCTCCAGGATATGGTTTAGGAAGTAGTGCAGCATCATCAGTAGCTGCAGCCTATGCCTTTGACAAATTATTTAATCTTGAAATAAATTCAATTCAATTGATTAACTATTCTGCTGAAGGAGAAAGAGCTTCAGCAGGAGCCAAACATTATGATAATGTTGCTAGTTCTATGTTGGGTGGATTTATAATAGTGAGAAACTTTCCACGTATGGAATTTATCAAATTTGAACCACCTGAATCTCTTTACCTAGTAGTTGGAATTCCTAACATAGCAGTTCCAAAAAAGAAAACAGAAGTTGCTAGAAGTCTACTGCCTTTGACCTCATCTTTGGATAACATAATAGCTAACATTTCTAATGCAAGTACCATTGTGGCAGGCTTTGCCTATAAAGATGTCAAAATGATAGCAAAGGGAATTGACGATAAAATTGTGGAACCTATTAGGAAAAAAACAATTCCATCATATGATAAGATAAAGGAGAATGCTATTAATGCAGGTGCATTAGCTCTAACTATTAGTGGTGCTGGTCCTTCCGTTATTTCAATATTGAATACTGATAAGCATTCTCGCAATGTTATGGAAGCCATTAAAGAAGGATTTGCCGAATCAAATATTGAAAGTAATGTTTACCTCTGTAAACCCAGTTACGGCGCTAAAAACCAAGGTAAAATTTCGTCATCCTAAGTTATTTCTTTTTACCTTTATTAAGGAAGGAAGACATTAGATTTTTTCTATCTTCATGAGCAAAACAAAGGGCCCATCCATATATTTCCATTCTAAGACCGGAATCTATATCCACATCCATGCCTTTATTAATCAAATATTTACTCACTTTAATAGCATTATAACTATTGTTTGTAATTTCTCTGGCCATAAAAATAGATTTTTCAATTAATTTTTTGTTTAAAAGTTTAGCCAATTTTTTTTCGTATTCTTTACGTTTTACCTCGTCTCCTTCTGGAGCCGCTTCAGGTAGTTCGTCTTGAGTTAACTGAATCACATCGTTAACTAATCCTATCTTGTATGCTTCTTCTGCATTTATCATTTTTCCTGTAAAAATCATTTCTTTTGCTTTAGCTGGACCAATAATGCGTAACAATCTCTGTGTTCCTCCCCATCCTGGTGGTATTCCTATTGTGACTTCAGGTTGACCAATTTTTGCATTATTTGAACATAATCTAATATCACAAACTAGCGCAAGTTCACATCCTCCACCCAATGCAAAACCGTTAATGGCTGCTATGACAGGTTTTTCCAATTTTTCAATTTTATTTAATACAGCTTGAGCAGATGAGGCATATTTTTCTGCATCAATAGGAGTAATATTAACCATATAAGATATATCTGCACCAGCACAAAATGATCTTTCTCCTGCCCCAGTTATAATAACAGTTTTTATACTATCATCTGATCCCACAATATCTATTGTTTTAGATAATTCCCAAATCACATCTACATTCATTGCATTCAATGCTTCAGGTCTATTGATTTTAATAACCGCCACATCCCCCATAGGTTCTAGAAGAACATATTTCATTGTAGACATATTCTTATTCCAATAACTAACATCAATTAAACTTTATTAAAATAGTACTAATCTTGTTAAAAATTATTTATTTCTTTAGAAAGACAAATTTATAGAACAACAAAATAAAGAAATTAAAGATTAAGCTCCTGCCATACCAGTTCTTAAATCTACTGCTCTATGATCTTCACTTTCAGCAGCCGCTTTATGCATCTCTGATACAGCACATCCCATTTGTGCCTCAGGTTTGCCTCGTCTCATTAATCCACGATATAATCCAGCCTCTAAGGTCTGTCCGTGAGCTTTTTCCCATTCTTCTACTGGTATACTGTATTTCTTTTGTATTCTATCACGATACCACTCAGGTATAACATTAAAAGCACAGAATGGAATAATTCTAAGGTCAGGGGTCAAATAATGTATATCACATCTTTGTAGTCTTTCAAGATCTTCATTATATTTATCCTGAAAATGCATCATTCCTAAAAATAATGATCGAACGTGCCAAGAACCTACTGCATCAAAATTACGTTTTAGTAGAATACTTGAAAACATCTTTGCTAGATTTAGTCCGTGTGGCTGTTTACTTCTATCGACAAATTGATTTAATTTTCTCATTACATCTAGCATTGCCCAGTATCGGTTTGCACCTGAACGCAATTCATCCGCTTTTTCTTCGAAATATTCTAATAGACCTTTAATATCGACAAATGATGTAAGTGGAATCAATTTTTTAGTTTGGACATCTTCGAATACATATGTACCTGCACCACAGGCAAAGTGAATCGATAATTCATATTTTGGTTTTTTGCTAAATGCTTCAATAACATCTGTCATTGGCATACAGGATGGAACAGGGAACCAAGAATCAGTAGAAATTTCGCCATTCGTTTGCTCTTCAATCCTTTCAATACAATCAGGAATAGTAATTCTATATTTCTCTCGTTCTTTTTTGCCCATTCTTCCAGTAAGGGAAACAGGTTGAAAGTTGACAGCATGTACTACGTCCATATTCTTTTGAGCAAATCTAATTATTCCTCCCAATTCATGATCGTTTATTGATTTAATAACGGTAGGAACAAAAACAACAGTCATTCCACATTTTCTAGCAGATTCTAAAGTATATGGTACTTCCCAGTGATTTTTAGGATTAGTGCGTGGAGTAACACCATCAAAAGATAGATAAAGATTACTGACACCAGCATTTCGTACTTGTCGCATTGTTTCTGGGGAAAGCGCTAATTTAATACCATTAGTATTTAATTGAACATGATCAACTCCTTCCTCTTTCATTATTTTTATTACTTCAACAATATCATCTCTTAGCATTGGTTCTCCTCCAGTAACTTGTATAGAGTTTCCTGCAATTGGTCTTTCTGCTTTTAAAGTTTTCATCATTGCTCGAATTTGTTCATAATTTGGTTCATAAAGATATGCCCCTTCAAGACCTTTTTTTACATAAAAAAAACAATACCAACAGGTTAAATCACATCTATTAGTTACTATCATATTAGACAGTCCAGAATGTGATAAATGGTTTGTACACAAACCACAATTTGTAGGACATGCACATTTATCTACCATTACATTTGGAGCATGTGCACCCTTGCCATCTTTCCAATATGTACTGAATTTTTTATACATATCTACAGATCCAAAATATAGTTCTTCACATTCGCCGTGTGACGGACAGGTTTTAGTCATATAGACTTTGCCATCTCTTTCGAATACTTCTGCATCGAGAATCATGTTGCAATCAGGACAAATACTTTGAGTATGTCTGATAGTTTTTTTAGTAGTAGATATCTTTTTTGTAATATTTGATATTTGTATTAATTCCATAACTATTCTTACCTTTTTACCTTTTAATTGATCCATTTAAATTCTTTTAATATATAAATATAATTATATCAATCCTAAGGTGATTAGGATAAGTAATCATAATATTATTTCAATTGGTTTACTCTAAAAAAA
>DASUZI010000009.1:0-4526 GCA_036376955.1 Nitrososphaeraceae archaeon | reverse complement strand
GTTAAAGATATACCTGTACCAGTTACTTTTGGTGCTGGCTTATTTAAATCAAAGAAAACAGGAGATATGATTACATTGGAACAATATCTAAAAGATATTACACTAGAAATTAAAACAGATGTTAAAAAGATATTCGAAGAGAATATAGATAAATATAGAAATATTGAAAATGTTTCTTTACAGTCACAAGTGTTAATTGGTGATCCATCTAACGAAATAATAAAATTTGCTAATGATGAACAAGTAGACCTAATAATTATGGGCATTACGGGATTAGGTGGATTTTCGAAATTTGTATTTGGTAGTGTAGCCAGAAATGTGTCTGAAAAAGCTAAATGTCCTGTTATGTTAGTTAGATAGTAAATATAAAAAAACAACTTTTAACTCTTTTACTAATATCATTTATCCAATTCCAAAAACTAGAGGAACTAATATACTCGTTAATATTGTTACCATTACTATTGATATCAAATCTAATGGAAGTCCTGCTCTTGCCATCTCTCTGGCTGTTATATAACCACTTGAGTAAACAATTGCATTGGGGGGTGTTCCTACTGGCATGATAAATCCATAACTTGTTGCTATTGCTACTGGAGCCATAAGTAATAAAGGATTTATTCCCAAAGATGTTGCAAGTGAAGCTGCTATTGGAATTAATAGTGCAGCGGTAGCAGTATTACTTATCATTTCTGAAGGTACTATTGCCATTGTCACGAACACAAGAATAATTACTATGAATGGCATGCCAGAGACAACACTAAGGTTCGATGCAATCCAATCGTCTAAACCTGTAGATGTAAATGCATGAGCAAGAGCTAGTCCGCCTCCCATTAGAATAAGGACACCCCATGGAATTTTAATTGCAGTATTCCAATCTAGTAACTTGCTGCTGCTTCTGCTTTTACTAGTTTCTATAATATTATCATAGTTCTTAATATCATTATTGTTGTTGTTATTATATTTAATGAGATTTTTAGTAATATTATCATCTTCAGTGAAACCTTTTCTATTTGCATATTTTGAACATATGGAAGGCACTAAAAATAATGAAATAGCTGATGCAATGGCTATTGTAGAATCACCCATGGTTGGTAACAAATCTTTCCATAATAAGCCTCTGGTAATCCATGCTATAACAGTGATGATAAAAATTATAGCAACTATCTTTTCATCTCTACTAAGATTTCCTAGTTCATTTAGCTTCTTTGTAATTACATCTCTTTCTCCAATAATTGATTTAATATCTGTAATCTTAGATCCAAACCTAATCATATATAACCATGCAACTATGAGAGAAATTCCACCGATAGGGAATCCGATTAATATCCATTGAGCAAAAGTAACTTCAGTTCCAGTTACATCCTTAGCTAAGGATGCAAATATTGCATTAGCTGGAGTACTTATCAATGTTGTGACACCACTAATACTTGCAGCGTATGCTACAGAAAGTAATAGACATTTCACAAATCTGTCTTTTTTATCTATATTACCTAATAAAGAAATAACAGATAAAGCAATAGGAAGCATAAGTATGGTAGTTGCAGTATTACTCATCCATGCTCCAAGAAACCATGTCACGCCCATAAATGCAGCAACAATATATTTTGGATTAGTTCCAAATATTTTCAATATTGTAAATGCAAATCTTTTATGTAGGTTTGATTTTTCTAGACCTTTAGCTAATAGGAAACCGCCAAGAAATAGAAAAATAATTGGGTCTGCATAATTGGCTGATGTTTCTTTAACATCCATAACATTGAGAAAAGGAAAAATTACAAGTGGTAGTAAAGCAGTTACATAAATAGGAGTTGCTTCTGTTATCCACCATACTGCCATCCACATTGTAGAAGCTAACACTATTCTCGCCTCAAAAGATAATTCATTTAATTGTGGCAATGGAAAAAAAAATACAAATAAAAATAACATAGGACCTATAAATAAACCAATTCTTCTAGCAAGATTTTTAGAAATCATGTCTATTTATGCAATACTACTCTATAACCTCAGTAATAAATGATTTAAGTTTAATTTAATTTTATTAAATATATAGCAATACGGATTTTTGAGAAACATACAATTCTCTTTTTGATAGATATAAGGTTGATCTGGCTTTACAAGGTCATCTTCATGTCTACGAGAGAACATACCCAATTATATTTAACGATGATGATGAGGACGAACCAATAGTGCAAGATAGTGCTCCAAATATTTATAAAAATCCAAAGGGAACTATATTTTTGACAGTAGGAACTGGAGGAGCATATGATATGCAACTCTCTTCGTTAAAAGATTTTTCTGCTGAATGGTTTGCTGGGACTTGGAATAATGAATATTGAAATAGAAAACGATCAAACTCTGTTGTCTGGAGATTTTATGAAAAATGGAAAGAAACAAAAAATTCTGGATAAATTTAAAATAAATAAAAGATCGTAATTAAATACAACAATAAAATGATTTGTGCCATAATTGATCAAACTTATTATTATTTTTACAATAAGAATTTGATTTTTAATGTATGATAAAATTGTATTTTAAATAAAAAATAATCTGAAATCAATTAGTATTCCTTATAACAACAGCAGAAAATTATAGTTATTCAAGATCAGGATGGAATATCAATAATTATGGATGAACTATCTGAAGGATTCAAAAGGAAAGTTATTAAAGAAGAAAGGAAAAAATAGAAACTCCACATATGGAAACATGATCTATAGTTTAGATTAATGGACATATAATGAGAAATTGATGTTGTATCTAGACACAAATTATACATAACCTTTATCCATCATTCTGATTTTTAGAAATAATTATGTTTAGTATTACTAAATTGTCTATCATACCGTATTATTATAGTTTGAATTTTATTTCTAAATAATAGGAATTAATAATGCGAATAAAAGTTTTTTTTAACATTTATAATTTTAATTATAAACTTTGTTACTTTAAAATAGCGAGAGCTTTATTTTCTCCTTGACTAATAAGTTTTTTAATTGTATTAACTGAAAAATCAGCATTTTGTGATGGATATGGTGCTCCAACGATTTCTCTACTAATTCTTTTAATCTTGAGGATTTTAGCACCAAACTTTTCTACCAATACTTTATGCTCTTTTTCAATATAATTAATTATATCATTATCTAGTTTAGAATTATCGAATTCTTTAAAAATATTATATAGTGTTTCAATTAAGTTAATATGTTTAGTTATGAGTCTTGACATTTTTCTAAGACTTACGTCTTTATCAGTAAACATTATATCTTTGGCCCTTGACTGAACTTCCGTCATATTAGATGGAAGCCTGTCTATTTTTTTTGGATAATTTTCGACAATGTAAATATTTTTATCACTACTGGGAGAAGCCGTCATAACTTCTCGTATTGGAGTATTACTTAACAATGAACCATCCCATGCATACATTCCATCATCTACTTCTATCCATGGGAATCCATATTGAGGATATCCAATTGTAGCTAGGAGATGTTTCATTTGTATTTGTGTTTTGTAACTATCAAATATTATTGGTTCAGCTGAAAGGACATCAACAGCAGTAATTATTAGACGAGTGTTATTTCTTTCACTCTTAGAATTCCTTTGTTGGATTTGATCCGGCGAGAGTTTGTTAAAATCTATATACTTCTCTAATGTTTTTATTAAGGGAGTATTATCATATATATATGTCCATTGAAAAGGGATCGTCACTGAATGATCTAAATAATTAAAGAGATTCCAATTAAGCCATCTTGGTACAAAGAATTTTGGAACTCCAAATAATGCTGCATTTAAAGAAGCAGAAGAGGATTTCTTAAAGTTTATTTCATCTTTTTGATAATTAAAATCGAAGGAAAAGGCATCTGGGATTATATTATGGCTACTTTCAGCAAGTTCAATCCAGAAATCTTCTAAATCTTTTTCTGGGTTATCATTTTTACTCCCAGCAGTTATTGCGCCATTGATTGCTCCTATCGATGTTCCCGATATTATGTCGAATTTTATTCCTTTTTTTGCAAATGTTTTACAGACTCCACAACCAAAAGCACCTAAAGATCCTCCACCTTGCAATATTAAGACATTTTCGACATCTTTTTCATGAGTATGTTTATACATTATTTTTATCATATCATATAGAAATTCTTACTTTTTTGTGTTTTCAAAGTACAAGGTAAAACAAACTTTATTTTGAAATACGTTTACAAATCTTTAATATTAATCTAAAAAAATAGAGATTGAATTTTCTTATATAACCATCTATAAAATATTGCGTTAGGTCGCTCCTATTCTTAATATCTTTACAATTTTTGTTATTTTATTTAAAAAAAAATGAATAATTAACCTGACTAAATTGATTAAATGATTTCATCGTATTTTAATATTTGAATTCTACATAGGATTTTGATTTGTAAATACGATTTGATTTATGTATTTTTGTACAATTTTCCAGAATGATAATTCTAGAACCTAATTAAAAATTAAAAATTATTTTATTTGTAAATATTCCTGAGCTTCAAAATGTGTAGATAATTCTATAG
>DASUZI010000008.1:0-2606 GCA_036376955.1 Nitrososphaeraceae archaeon | reverse complement strand
ATTGTTATTGATCGCAATCAATATTTCTAACTGTATTCTTGCCTACTAGAAATGGATATAAAACTTGTCTAGAATCTTTTTACATTTTATTTCTTCTACAGAATCTAATAATTCTTCAATAATTCTTAAAGTTTTGATCTGATGGATAGTCTTAACTTAACAGAACCATCTAAACTATCAAAATTGATCTGCATATACCATTATAAATTAAATTCCTATTTTAAAGTAGGTAGTGATCTCTTAAGTTAATAGGGAGGGGAGGGGTTGCATTCACAGAAGAAAAATAAAAAAAATTGGAGAATCAGAAAAAAAAATTGACAAGTATTATAATAACAATTTAGACAGTTTTAAATTGAGTTGTCTCATGTGGTTTCAGTTTGTTCCATATCAATCCAAATGTTATTCCCAAAACAATCCAGAAGATAGTCATTGTTAACATACTCATAATTCTAAATTCATTTACTAAAGAGATAGGTGCAGTTATATCATCAGGATTTGAAGGAACAAATATGAAAGCATCTATCATAATTATTGTGTAAATTGAGGAAATTACCAAGAATTTCAAAGACGATTTCGCTTTCATCTTTGTATATAAAATTGAAAGACCAAAAGCTGTAAAACCAGATATCAAAATAAATGAAATATACAAATATTGTCTATAGTTTATTGTGTCGGGATCTCCTACAGTTGGAGGATTCGCAGGATATTTAATTGCCGGAATCATAAAAACAACTAACCATATGATTCCTGATAATGTAAGCGCTTTTTTTATGTTTGAACCAGGGATAAGTTTTCTTCCAAAAATAAATACTATACCTAATAGTGCTCCAAACGACATTCCTAATATAGTACCGGCAGCTATTTCTCCTCCTTTTTGCCAGGAGCGATAACTGGCATGTTCTATAGGATCTATCTCTTCACCTGCACTAGCCGCATTTGTCTTCTCGATTCCTATTGCTTTGTCTAAATATGGTTCTACTAATGCAAGATTGGCGAGTCCAAGGATTGTTCCAGCTATAGCACCAGAAATTAAGGCAACAACAAGAAAAGATAAACTATCCATAAAACAAAGTCACCAAAATTATAGAAAGTTAATGACAGGGAAATCCTGCTGCATGTCTCATATCATGAGAGAATTCATGAACCCAAAGATCATTATATGCTTGTTCTCCTTGAACAAGACTGAAAAGCTGACCTTGATCGTAACCTACTATAAATAATCCAAAGATTAAAACAAATATCAATAATCCTATAGCAGCTTTAGGAACTTGGGTTTCTGATATTTGAACTTGTTTTCGAAGGGACATAATTATAGATTCTAAATAAAAATCACCGATATATAAAGAGTTGTCTAAGATATCCAACATATGGCTTAATATGAATACATTTACATATTGCTATGACGAATTATTGATACACGAAGTAACAAATGCATATCTATGTCAAACTTTTAGAAAAAGTTTCCAATCAGTCTTCTCCAACTAGACAACTCTCGTTTGGTATAGGTCATATTTTTATAGCTTTACAACTGGCTAAACAGAATGGACATATAAGTAGAGATTTACTTGGAAGCGAGTTATCATTAGGAGGAGGTTCTATCAAAACATTGATCAAGCATTTAAAGACTACCGATATGATTAAAACAAGTAATGCAGGTACAATTTTATCAGAAAAAGGAGAAAAAATAATTTTACAAATCTTATCACATATTCCTAAGGAAACAATTATTCCTAAAAGCTCTATAACAGTTGGTAAGTTCAATTATGCAGTTCTAATAAAAAATATTGCTAATTCAATACATTCTGGAATAGAACAAAGAGATATAGCTATTAAATCAGGTGCAACAGGCGCTACAACATTAATATTCAAAGATAGAAAATTTTTAGTACCTAAAACTAATTTTAATGCGTTAGCAGATGAGTTGAATATGCAAAAAATTTTAATGGGAAACCTCCAACCTGAAAATAACGATGTAATCATAATTGGAAGCGATAATATCAGTAAACAAAATGCAGAGTTAGCAGCAAAGAACGCAGCGCTTTTTACTATCATGAACCATCTTAAACATTAATCTTTAAATTTATTTGTATACTCAGGTTGGAACTTTTTAATCAATTAATATAGTTTGTTATATAAATCTGCTATTTGAGGTTTGGTCTTACTAGTGTTATAAATGAACTAAAAAACTAAAAAATTTTATTTTCAAAAAATCATAGTAAATATTAATTTAATTCATAAATGGAGCAAAGCCGAAATTAAGTATAAAATATACGAACTTAGATATGAATTTATATTTTTAATCATTGGTTAGTATGGCATAGTTTGGATATCCGAGTCTTATACATATTTTTGATTTATATAAACTATGATAATTAACTCATTTTAATTTTTTATAAAATTTAGACAATTATTAACTTATCATTATTGTCAAATATATTGAATAGACAAAAGGTAAAATTTTTACACAGATTTTCATACTATAGAATTAACAATATAGTTTTATATTAGGTTAGCCTAATATAACTATCTGGAAATGCATTGGCATAATTAGTTCATTCAACACTCATTCCGGCATATACCAATCTATGCCGGAATAGATAAAAAAA
>DASUZI010000007.1:0-2832 GCA_036376955.1 Nitrososphaeraceae archaeon | reverse complement strand
AAGACAGATATTGCATCTCTAGTAGCACTTTTAGTTGCTCTAATGCCTACAACTATCGGTGGCTTATTACCTGCTATTGGTGTTGCTGGTATAACAAGAATAGGAAAAGATAACATCATAGCAAAATCAGGAAAGGGAATTGAAGCTGCTGGTGATTGCGATGTACTGATACTTGATAAAACAGGAACAATTACAGAAGGCAGCAGAAGTGCTATTTCATTTATACCAGTAAAGGGATATACAGAAGAAGATGTAGGACAGATAGCATTTGCCGCATCTATTCATGATACTACTCATGAAGGTAAATCAATAGTAGATTTACCGGAAGAAAAAAAATATTTACCTCCAATTTTAGAACAAATAATAACTGCTAAATCCATTGATTTTTCCGCTGAAACAAGAGTAAGTGGAATTGAATTTATTTCAAATAAAAAGAGAAGTAATTTGAATAAAGAACAAGAAGAGGAGTTTAGAGATATTGCAAAAACAATACAAGAAAAAATCCGTATAGATGATTCTGTATCAGTAGATTCAATAGAAAAAGCTATTGATGATTCAAGCAAAAGCAAAATTCACAATATGTTATTGCAATTAGCATATTCTGATAAACCCATAAAAATTCTAAAAGGAGCAGTTGATGTTATTTTAGATGCATCTAATCCACAAACTACTAATAAAGCAGAAATAAAATGGAAGGCACAAGAGATTTCTCAACAAGGTGCTACACCTATAGCGGTTTCTATCAATAATGCTATAATTGGTCTTATTGTACTAAAAGATAACCTAAAAGAAAATATCAGAGAAAAACTTGAAGAAGTTCATGCTACTGGTATAACTACAATTATGATTACAGGTGATAACAAATTGACTGCTGAAGTTATCGCTAAGGAAGCAAATGTTAATCAGGTAATGGCAGAGGCAAAACCTACAGACAAATTAACAAGAGTAATCTAAGAACAGCAAAAAGGACACGTAATAGGTATGGTTGGAGATGGAACAAATGACGCACCTGCCCTTGCTAAAGCAGATATCGGGTTAGCAATGAATAGTGGAACTGCTGCAGCCAAGGAAGCAGCCAACATGGTTGACCTGGACTCTGACCCATCTAAGATATTAAAAGTTGTTAAACTTGGAACACAATTACTCGATAAAAAAATTCAAGCTGTTATATTCTCATGGATTCAACAGATGTAATATGGTAAAATTTTACTAGTCTGGAATAGTTATAAGTGTCCATATTGTATAATATTAAGGATCAAATCTTAATACAACTTGAAAAACAAGATTATTGAAAGACTATATTTACATGTAACTGAGTGAATGAATATGTATATGTTTCATAATCTTATTTTTAGTAAATAACTTTAATAATTATTGTTTGCATGATAAACATGAAAGAATATAATTGTTATACCAATATCGATAGTGATAAATAAAATCTGTATTTAATAAATTTTATAGGAAGGTGAAAAAAATTGGTAATAGAATGGGATTATTTATTTGTAGAAATGATACTTCTTGCTGGAATAATTTGGTTTACGGTTTATCTAGAACATTGGACATACAAGAGGTCACAACGCCAGCATGATAAAAGGACAAAAGATAATCTTTTCATATTTATTAAAGACGATCTCGAACAGAGGTTACATTTTATAGATGAATCGTTACAATATAGAGATTACAAACCTTTTTTTACAGATATGTGGGATGCTATAATTCTATCAGGTAATCATTCACTGTTATCATTTGAATTATTTAAGAATATTCAACGGACATACTCTTGGATGAAATATTATAACAGTGAAATAGAAAGTAGAGATAATGAAAAGTCGAAAGAAAAGACTTTATTAGAACTATTAGACGATGTTACAAAATCCATTCATAAGACTATGAAAAAACTAGATGAAGAAAGAAAACCATCTTGATTACTTTTCATTAAAAAAATTTATCTGTTAATTATTAAGATAGTTATTAAATTCTTATCTATCACAATTATAGTTTAGGTTGAAAAATTATCTAATTTGTACTTATAGACCATAACTATACTTATTGACCAATCCAGTAAACAATAATCCCCTTGTTATAACTTGAAAGAAATAGTATTCTCCATAAAAAGTGAATCAGAAAGAGGATTACTTTTTATGGAGAGGATCTTTTATCTATGGAATTGCTTAATTTTATTTTCAAACGATAACTTATTTACTTTTCTAATATACATTATATTTTTCTCTAGTGATCATGGATTACTATAGAATATTTCTATATGAGAAGGTTAAGGTGAAACATATAGGATACAATATTTCTGAACAATAATACTTTTCTAGTAATTCTCAAGATTTATTGAATTATAAAAATTCTTTTTTAAATAGTTATTGTTAGAAATAGTCAATCAGTATATTAGATATTGGTGGATTGACAAACACTACACATATGAATACAGTTTTACCATACATTTATCAGACATGACTTTATTTTCGTTTAGTATAGCATTCATTTTTACAATTACAAAAATTGGTTATTAATGTAAAATTGTCTTCTTATTTAAAGAACGAGTAATACTGTTGGCATAAATAATCTATTTATCTATATCTATGTGTATTGAAAAAAAGAAACTGTTATTATTTCATTATTATATTTATATTCAGATGGTACAATTTTATATTTTATGCGTTATTTCTAAATTAATATTGTTTCCCTATGAATATTCTTTTTTTTACAAATATAACAATGATTAATATTGAATTTGTTTATCAAAATAGTAGCAACCCAATAACATGATTCACAAAAAGCAAATTTACAATTGTGTTTGTCATAATAGTTTTTGTGTGTAAT
>DASUZI010000006.1:0-33954 GCA_036376955.1 Nitrososphaeraceae archaeon | reverse complement strand
CCTCTGAGGAATATACAGAGGCGATGATGGATGGAAAGATCATTAATTTACTAGAATATCAGGATGGTCAACAGTTTTTTAAAAGAGCAATAATTCTTCTGGAAAAATCACAAGCATTATTTTCAGATAAGGATAAGATGTATCTTACTAAAGTAATAGAGATGAAAAAAGATTTAGATCTAAAAAGAGATCCCAGCAAAATAGATATGAATGTAAAAGAGATGCTTAGCGAAATTAAAAATTCAGTTAATTGTTAGTTCCTTTAATTAGTCATGAAGATTATTCATAATATTGTACAATTACTTCGTATTTAGAAGGCAATTTGAAATTAAGTTTTGGAGACATATTGATATATTTTGAAAGATTAAAGATGCTTTATTTATTATAGATTCTAAGTAGGATTTTGTATTTTAATTGATCTTATATTAAAAATCAGATAGGATCTGATATCATAAATGACTGTATAAACATATAGTTATTTCTTTTAATTGGATATAAAGGAAATTCTAAATTTGTATTATTATTCCTGATATAAAGAATATAATCCTGTTTATGTATTAAATAGATTACATTCATTTTGCCAACATGATAGTAATCCCCAGAGTAAGTTTTATTAATAAAATTCTATTAGTTAACTCTCCATAACAACTTTTTCAAATGATGAATGCAGATGAGGTTCCATCTATATTGCAATTTTATTAGCAAGAGTAGTTAACTTGCTTTATGTCTATTAATTGCTTAATAATAATTTGTTTGTTGTTTTGATATGGTCATGGGTATTTGTACAATTAAAAACTTCGGAAAATTGAGTTTGAGTAATTGAATCAATAGGTTGATTACTATAAGGGTTAGGATTTCAATATGATTATATTCTATATAATTAAATTAAGTGAACTGTGTCCATAACATTGAAAAGTCTATTAAAATCATCTTTTATTTTTTCTTATCTAATGGGATACTGAAGAAAAATGTTGCACCGATACCTGATTTATTGTTTCGGGCCCAAATTCTCCCTCCATGAGCATCTATTATATTTTTTGAAATGTACAAACCTAGACCTGTTCCTTTATCAGACTTAGTTGCAAATTTACAAAATAAGCGTGGAAATATTTCAGGATGAATGCCACTTCCAGTATCTTCCACACTAATAATAACATTATCACTTGAGTTTTCAACTTTTATCTTTATATATCCCTCATCAGTAAATTTTAATGCATTACTTAATAAATTACTAATTACTTGATTGATTCTTTCTTTATCCCCAGAGATTCTTATGTTTACAGGATCATAAACTATTTTTAAATTTTTAGTTCCTATATCCCCTGAAGAAACTTGATTTTGGATGTCTCTAATCGAGTTAGCTAAAATGTCATTAAGATTAAAATATGTTTTTTCCAGTTTTAATGAATTGCTTTCTATCTTTGTAACATCAAGAATATCTGATGCTAACCTGTCTAACCTTTTTGCATTACGTATTATCAATTGAATCTGTTCTTCTTCTACTTTGACAGTTTTAGTTTTAGGATCAAGATCTTCTTCAATTATTTCTACTTCTCCTAGTATAGGCATTATTGGAGTTCTTAATTCATGAGCAGCTATATTGATAAATTCTTTTTGCATTTTATCATGTACTTTTAATTGTTCATTTGCCTCCTCAAGAAGTTCGTTTGACTTCATGAGAGATTTGTTGGTATTTTTCAGTTCGCCTGTACGAGTATTGACTTCCCCTTCTAATCTCTTATTCCATGACAAAATTAGATAGATTATTCCAAAAGTAACTGAACCCGTTATAACTACAATTAGAGTGCTAAAATTATTTTGTTGTGCTATTAGGGAGCCAACATTACTTGCCAATTGATGAGGAAAACTTACATATAATGTCCATAAATTTTTTCCATTTATTATAATTGGTTCGTATGAAAGTGTTATAGTTGATCCATTATAAGTCAAATCTTCTGCTAACGATTTACCTTCTAAACCTTTTATTATAATTTTATTATAACTTCCTCTCAGATCAGGTGGTATCAACGATTGAAATTCATCTGACATATAATTATTACCTATTAGTGACTGATTTCTTGCATATATTATCACGCCATTTGTATCCATTAGTCCTACGTTGCCAATAATAGAAGATGTCATTTCGTTTTGAAGAAATACACCTAATGATTTTACACCTATTGCTGCTACCAGTACTCCATCAAATATTTGTTTAGCATCATAAGTATTATTTTGGTATTTTACTATTTGTTGTTTAATTAATGGGTAAGAAATGTATAAAAATGATGAAGGGCTTCCTTTATATGTAATAGAAGTACTATAATAAGGAGTTAATGTATTTTTTGGATTGAGGAAAAAAGGTTGATTTTGAGTATCTAAAATTGCATTAGATCTATTTGTCTGATATATTTTACTTGAGGTCACAATTCTGCCATTAACATCTATCCAGTAGTATGCATCTGTTATATCAAGAGTAGATGATTGTGCAGAATATAGAAGGTTTTGTACTTCGTCAATATCATTTTCAAAAAGAAAGGGAGAAGATGATAAAACCTTTAAGTTAGAATTTATGGAATCAAGACTATGTACAAGTATTCTAGATAAATCATACGCTTGAATTCTTGCATTGGACTTGATATCTTCTTCTGCAATTTTCTTTATCTCGTCAGCGGTAAAAGATGCAGATTGATAAGATATAATAGAGAGAGAACCTATTCCAATTATAATAATAATTAATAATAATGAAACATTATTTTTGAAAACTGATAAACCTATCAACTATTTACAATATCATCTTTAACTTAGGTTAATAAATTAAATATGAATAATTCTTATAGTAAATTTCTATATAATACTACTTGATTTATGGGGTGGATTATACAATCCATTTATTTAAAAATACTGTTCTCCGATTTGCATAATATACGAAACAACGAACCATTAAATGAACGATCGAATTAAAGTGTAGGACGAATTTTTTTATAACTTCTTTTTGTTAAATTACCACAAATTGTGCATTCTCTGATACTGGGGGAATATTGTTTTCCACATGTTTTACAAAAATTCTTCCATTTCCGTAGTTCTATTATACCATCATTGCCTAAAGAGATGGTCTTAATTTTAAGGAAATTAGATACGTTTAAAATTGAATAATCATTAGATACTAAAACCCTATTCAATTTATAAGCTAAAGATAGAATAGAAATATCAGCCTGCGAAAGTTTTTTAATATCACCTAGTAGATTTGCAGTATTAATTATTTTATCAATTGATTCTTTTGGAGGGTCTTGTATAACCAAGACTCCTGATGAAATCAAAATCTCTAGAGTTAAAGAGGATTTTAATATATGTTTGATCTCTTGTAAAATAGACGTCGTTGTATAGAATTTAGAATTGAGGGAACGATAGAAACCTGCATAGAAAGCACTGGAATCTAAAACGAAAATATTAGAATCCAAGTTTTTCAAGTTGTCTGAAACCTCTCTTTTTTAACCTAATAAAACGAGCATTGATAGGGAATCGAGTTATTTTTATAGGATCGTTTTCTTCGATTAAAAATTTATCTTGGCCATCAATTATTAAATTAATTTGATGGTTACTATAAATTTCAATCTCTTCAGGAGGTATTATTATTGACGGTAATTTATTAATAGAAGCTATTGGATTAATTATTAAGCAATTTAATTCTTCATGTAATACAGGCCCTCCTAAAGAAATTGAATGACCGGTTGATCCCGTTGAAGTAGAAACTATTATTCCATCCATACGCTGAGTAATGGTACCCTCTCTAAATTTAATTGTTAAAGTTGGTGTATTTGTCAGGTTTGTTCTAAAAATTAATATATCATTTAACGCAGGAAGGAAGAATTTATCGGATGAAGAAGCCTGGATTCTAATTCTTTCATCATAGTAATAATTGCCATTTAAAATTGCATCGATAGAATAGTCAATTTGATCCAATTTAACTTCTGAAAGTATACCCCTAGTACCTCCAACATTAATGCTAAAAACAGGAATATCGCTAGGATGAAATCTAAAAGCTCTCAATGTCGTACCATCACCTCCTAGTGCGATTATAAGATCAATTTCTTTTACAAGGGAGGTAAAAGTAGAACCGCTATTTTTGAAGTTTGATGTTTCAAAAGGAGGGATAGATGACACCTTAATATTTTTTCGTGAAAGTATTTTAGCAATATATTCAGATGCTTCATATGCAGTTTTATTCCGATTCTTTGTAATAATAGCGACTCCTCCAATTTTTTTAATCATAAATCACTCCATATACCATACCATAGTCTTAAATGCATTTTTATTACACAGTTATTTCAATATTAATCACTAACAAAAATATGGAAAATGATGTACACTGCTAATATAATAGATTAAAGGAACCAAAAAAAAAATTTAAATTGTCTTTGAAATAAAGCACCAACAATAGCGTGGGTTAAATTGGGCCGATAGCTCAGCTTGGTGGAGCGTTCGACTGATAATCGAAAGGTCGAGGGTTCAACTCCCTTTCGGCCCATATAGATTTTAATATAATTTTGGGGCTCAAGAGTCAGCAAATGATTACCATGCTATACTCAATAGCAAGAGTTAACACGATTGGCTCATATGTATGTAATATAATTAAATTTATTTTATATTATTGGCTCCAACCTGACGGAGAAATTTGAGTTATCTATATTCAAGAGTTCAAGTCCATATACTAGTAAATGTGGATATGTAAAATGGACACATACAATATCGTTAACCTTCTTTATTGTAATCTTATAATCAAATAGCCTTGGTGTTGATTCTGACTTAATTCCTGTTTGAATTAGAATAAAAGAAAGGTCTAACTTTTCTTTCAAAGCATTAATCAATTTATATTCATCTATATTATTATATCTATCAGAACTCAAAATCCCAAATATCATCGAGTTTGTTTTAATATTCTTCATTTCTTCAGAAATAGGATTAATTAATACATTAGTGTTAAGATTATCATTCAAATTATCAAAATTTGTATCCAAATTAAAATCAATTAACTTAATGGATCTGTCATAATCATTAGAGTTTACGATGTTCGATCGAATAAAATTTAAAATAGAAGTAATATTTCTTGCAATTTTATTGTCTAATAATAGTAAATGAGAATTATTTATACAATTAATGATGAAATTATACAAAAACAAAAAAATATGTTTAATCTGTATGTCAGGATCATGTTCTAAGACTATTATGGATTTCTTGGTAAATCCTCCATTTAGGTCTTTGTTGAGTGAAAAATGACCAGAATCAATTTTAACAATTTTTTTTTGGATATCTGATTTATTTGTTGGTGAACGAAGAATATGATCCAAGATATGATCGTATTGAGCACTTGGTTCGTATGTTTTAAAAATTCCATTATTCAATGTATATAAAAAATTGTTTTTCTTTATATCAATTCCTCCTAACTTCGTCAAGTACATCTCTCGAAAAGGGATGTGACTAAATTGATTAAATTTAAGAGTTACAATACCATCAACAAGATAATCCAATGTTGTTAATTCGTTGCCTTCATTTACCAAAATTAATCTCCCACCTGCCCTTTCTAACCATGTTTGTAAAACACGTTCATTATTTAGTCTGGATTCACGATCCATAAACGAAGCTACCCCATCCCAGCTATCTACTATTATCAATGGAGATCGTACATCCATCAATTGATTTGTTATACGTTCGAAAAGGGATTCTGGTTCATCTAAACGTGCATCTTCAAAAAATGGTTCTAAACTATTTATATTTTTAGAAGTTTTTTTATGATTATTTGAATATTTGATTTTAAGGTATTTATTTATCCACTTAAAGTAATAAAATAATTTATTAGGCGATACTCTTGTAGAAATATAAAAGAAATTATTCTTTATGTTTAATGCTTTAAGAATTGTCAAACATAGAGCGGTTTTTCCTGAGCCTGGCTCACCTTTAATCAACAATGAATAAGTTTCATTATTTAAAAATTGTAACAGATCGTCTGGAATTTTAAATGAAATATCGTAATTTTTATTCATCGTCGAATATCACTTAAATTAATAATTATTCTGTTATAATAATAGTTCTCCAAATCAAAATATAAAAAATATCCTTAAAATAATAAAGTATTAAATTAAGATAACCACGGATTGATATTTTTTTGGAAACGTAATGCATCTATTAATCCTTCTGCATAACCTATGCTAAGTATCCCTAATTCAAATTTATTCTGATTGAAAAATTTTTCAGCATCCAATAAATAATATTCAGCATTCTCTAATACAGGATACATTCCTTTAATCTCTTCACCAACGGCAGAAGAGGAATTTCTTTCACTTTCAAGATAAGATTGCATATTTTTCAGAGCATATTTAGCTTTTGGTAGATATTTTTCTAACATCGTTACTGCAATATGTTGAAAGAATTGAGTATTATCCAATGGAGGATCTTTATTTGGATAAAGGGAAGTTATAGAATCTATTTCTGTAAAATGAAGATTACCTGTTACAATGATAGAATGAGGTCCTTTGCCAAATTCTACTTTGTTGATAGATTTAATTTTCCCTCCTACGATATTTTGATCTTTATATCCTATTCTGGATGCAACTATAATAAATAACTCGTCAGATATAATTTTATAATTGATATTCTTTTCAACTTCAAGAAGCATAGATATAGCTCTTACTGGGTCAAGAAAGAAAATCTCCTTTTCATTATTATTATATTCAGTTAGTATTAAGGTATGGTTTCCTACCCGCAGGTTTTCATAAATAGTATTATAGACACTTATTGCAGACATAGGATCTGACATAATTGTTGTAGTCCTTCCAAATTTGTAGTTATGTAATCCAATTTCACCGATCAAAGATGAAATTCCAGAAGCACCATGAATTATTTTTATATCAATTAGATTTTTTTTGGCTCTTACATAAAGTTCTGTGAATGTAGTTGCCATAAAAGGATCTCCATAAGTCAAAATTGCGACATTATTTTCTTTTGATTGAGAGATAATATCACGTGCATCTTCGATAAACCAGCGAGGCACTAGTCGTGTACGTTTATTATCAGTATTTAGTAAGAGCTCGAGTTGCCTAATATCGTCTTCTTCAATAGAACTAGTAAATCTTTCTATATAGATAAATTTACATTTTTGTAAAGTTTCTAGTGCTAAGAGACTCAGTCCAGAATAACCATTTACACCAAGGCCAACGAAACATAACATATTAGATATTTAATTCGCAGATATTACCTCTAATATTATTTATTCTGGATATTATGCATTCTGGACATATGAAATAAAGATCTTTTGTAAACTTCAATTCCTGAAAGATATTCTTCTATATTTACATGTTCATTAACACTATGAGAAGAATGTGGATCTCCAGGGCCGTATGTAACTACTGGAATTTTAAATGCATTTCCAATAATATTCATATCACCTGTTCCTGTTTTTCTTAATAATGCAGGTCTTTTTTTACAAATGTCAAGAATTGAGAGAACAAGAGATCTCACTAATGGAGAGGAAAAATCAGTTTCGAATGGCTCAGTAAAATCTTCAATTATAAAATTTGTTTTTATCCCATTTTCTTTTGATGTTTTTGCAATGAGACTTTTTATAGAATCGAAAACTTGTTGGCAAGTAGTCCCATTTGGGATTCTAATATCCATTGTTATTTTACATTTTTGAGGAGTGACATTGTGACTAGATCCACCTAAAATTTCTGTAAGACAACAACTGACAGAGTTACTTCTTTTTTCTTTCTCATAATTCTTATTTAAAACATTTTTAATCTCATTCCAAAAATTATAGACTTCTTCAATAGAGTTTTTCGCTAACCATGGAGCACTTGCATGTGCACTGTCTAAAACATCACATATTAATTTAAGAGCTAATCTTCCCTTATAGGAAACTGTAATATTTTCTATACCACTGGGTTCACCAAATATGGCATAATCTATTTCCAAATTATTTTTTACAAGATGCTTACTACCTGTTGCATTTCCTTCCTCATCGACTACACCAGCAAATATTATAGTACCATTTTGCTTAGGGAATTCAGAGGCTGCTAAAAGCATAGATATTAATGGAGCTTTAGCATCTGAGGCACCTCTACCATACATGAAGCCATTCTCTATCCTTACTGGAACTTTATTTGGAACTGTATCCATATGACCACAAAGCAATATTCTTGGATACCCTCCACCTTTGGTGGCAATAATATTTCCTACACTGTCTATATTAGCTTGTTCAAAACCAAGTTCGTTAACACATTTTTCCTTTAATAGATTAGCCAATTGACCTTCAGATCTAGATGGGGTATAAAGATTAAGTGATTTTTTTAAAAGTTCTATAGCATAGTTAGATGAGACCAATGTACATCTAATTAATTTGGTAGTTTACAGAATAATCTACAATCATATCTTGAATATTGATTCCAGTAATTTTTACCGTATTTTTGAATTCCGTTGTATTATTTACTTCATGTACCAATAGACCTTCTTTTGAACTTTCCATTAAATCAACCCCTACAATCTTTCCACCTACAGCTCTAGAAGATTTAATACAAACATCTTCCAGTTCATCGGTAATTGGACAGTTTTCAGCTCTACCTCCTAATGCCATATTAGTTTTCCATTCATCTGATTCAGAGTATCTGTATATAGCAGCAGCAACAACATCTCCTACTACTATAGCTCTTATATCACGTGGTGGTCGAGAAACAAATTCTTCTAGATAATATACATGATAAAGAGGAAACATATGTTCTCTATCTTCAAATATACCTTTAGCTGCATCTTTATCACGTAATAATGCTATCAATCTACCCCAGCTTCCTATAGTTGGCTTAATAATAGCAGGATATCCAAAATTTTCTAATGCTGAAAGTGCAGATTTAGGTGAAAAAGCAGTTATTACTTTAGGGGTTCTTATACCATGTTTTTGTAGTAACATATGGGTAAATAATTTGTTTCCACAAGTTACATTAGTATTTAATGGATTAATAACATTTGCTCCTAATCCTTCTAATGCTGCAGTAGAATGAAGGTTCTTGAAATAACTAACACATCTTTGAATAATGGTTTGATTAGTATACTCAGGAGAGAATGTATTTAAATCTAAGACAATATCTTTGCAATCAATATTCTTTATTTCAATTCCTTTTTTTTTGGCAGCTTCATAGATGGCCTTTTCTTCCCATCTTATAGTATCATAAAGAAGTGTGAGAGAAGAAGATGTATTCTTTCCCTCAGTCACTGTCCCCAATCCTCGCCAACTACTTGAGCGGGTTTTGTAGTAAATCCACCTTCAATTTTTACCAATTCATAGCTTGATCCACAATCTGGACAGGAAACTATTTCACCTTCGATGGAATCTTGTGGTATTTTGATTTCGGCATCACATTCCTCACATTTTACCATATTTTATTCACTCCTTTTTTACATTAAATGTTTCTTCATTAAGTATCTTTCTTTCTAATTTCTCATCAAGAAACAATTCTAATACATCACCCATTCTAAGTTCTTTTAATCCCTTGGCAAGATTTTCTGCTTCACCTATACTTGTATCTAGACCTAGTAAGGATAACAAATAGGCCGCACCATTTTTCCCTGCAAGTTCTCCAAACACAATCTTTCTTCTGTTTCCCACTATACGAGGTTCAATAATTTCATAGGCGGAAGGATTTCTTAAAATTGCAGCAAGGTGAGTCCCAGCCTTGTGTTTATATGCACTATCTCCAACTATAGGTTTAGATTCCGGAATCTCCAAATTTGTATATTGTGAGATAGTCCTTGACAAATCCTTTAACATATGCAGTCTTAAATTGTTATCCGATCCATATATTAGGGTCAATGCAATAGAAGTTTCGGCAAGAGAAGGAATTCCTGTCCTTTCTCCAAAACCATCGATCGTAGTATGAATTTGATCTGCCCCAGCTTCACAACCAGACAATGCATTAGCTAATGCTAATCCAACATCATTATGACAATGTACATCCAGAGAACTTTTTGAGGTATCTATTTTATCATACACCATTTTGACTAAATTAAACATTCCATTTGGACGCATTATACCAACTGTATCTGGAATGCTAATTCTTTCTACTCCTAATCTATTCATTTCTTTACACATCTCTAAGAGAAAAGAAGGTTCAGTCCTACTGGCATCCTCCATGGTGAATCGACATTTTAACCCATGAGATTTGATATATTCAATGACTTCAATAGCTCTTTGTTTCGCCTCCTCTCTAGAAATTTTTAGCTTAGCACTAAGATGAATATCAGATATTCCCATATAGGTAGCTATCCAAGTTGAATTAGTTTTGAGAGCGATGTCTACATCGGATTTTATTGCTCTAACATGAGCCACAATATCTGCTTTTAATCCTTGTTTGATAATCGTTTTTGTTGCTTCCAAGTGGTCGGGTGAGACTACTGGACTTATTTCTATTTGATCTACCCCGAATGAATCCAACATCCATGCAATTTGAATTCTTTGTTTGATAGTAAAAGAAACTCCTGGATGTTGTTCTCCTTCCCTTAATGTCGAATCAAGAATTTTTATTTTTTTTTTTTCATGCACTACATTATTGTATTGATGCGCATAATAGTTGGGATCATCTGATTTAAGTACCATTTTAACGATATAACTACATCTTTCGTATGTGATATAAATGTTAACGCAATAAAATGAAAGTAAACTTCTGAATATTTACTGCGATAAATAGAGTATCAACTATTTTTTAAAGTTTTAAGAATGATCACGGTATTTGTATCTGAAACACCTTCGATTTTTCTAACTTCATCTATATAAGAATTGATCTCAGAAATTTCAGGAGCACTGATAATTGCTGCAATATCATATTGTCCGGTTATTTCATAAACTACATCAACTCCTTCTAAATTTAATAGTTTAGAAGTTACTGTTGAGGTGTCAGAGCTTGAGGCAACGGAAATAAGAGTTATTGCGCTGGTTTTTCCCCTATTATTGATCTCAATAGTGAATTTTTTAATAATGTCATTGTCAGTTAAATTTTTAATCCTTCTCCTTACAGCAGATTCAGATAAACCAATAGTATTGGCAATGTCTACAAATGGTTTTCTAGCATCATTTTGAAGAATCTTTATAATTTTTTCATCGAATGAATCAATATTATTTAACATCTCTTCTTTCCTCCTCATTAGTTAATAACTTATCCATAATGCTTAAGGTTTTTGCTACCTTTACCTCATCAAGTACCAATGGTGGCAATAAACGAATTATATTTCTCCCTGAGTATAACATAAGAAGACCTTCTTTGATTCCCTCAAATAATACATCCTTAACATCAAATCTTAATTCAAGGGCTAACATTAAACCCAATCCTCGTACATCTCTCACAATTCTATGACTCTCTTTAAGTTGGAACAATCCATTTTTGAAAATATTCCCAACTTTTTCTGCATTCTCAACGAGATTTTCTTCTATTATCGATTCGATAGTAGCTATACCGGCAGAACACGAAAGTGGATTGCCTGCAAAAGTTGAAGAATGTTCTCCAACTTTCATAGAATCTAGGATTTCAGGTTTACAAAGAGTCAAACCCATTGGTAATCCTCCAGCTATACCTTTAGCTAGACACATAATGTCCGGAGTTGTGGACCAATGTTCACCTGCCCACATTCTACCAGTTCGCCCTAATCCAGTTTGTATTTCATCAAAAATTAATACTAAATTATTCTGGTCGCAAATTTTTCTTATTTGCTGAAGAGTACCATCAGATGGAACAATTATTCCTGTTTCACCTTGAATTGGTTCAACAATAACGGTTCCGATTGAATTATCCAAGGATTCTTCAATTTTTGAGGGATTACCGTAAGGCACAAATTTTACTCCTTCTAACAATGGCTGAAACGATTTTCTATATTTTTCATTATGTGTTACAGATAATGCACCAAAAGTTTTTCCGTGATAACCCCCAGTCATGGCTATTACTCCACTTTTACCTGTAAATTTGCGAGAAAACTTTAAAGCAGATTCAGTAGACTCGGCACCGCTATTACTAAAGAACACCTTAGATAGTTTTTTTGGAGAAATTTTAGACATTTTTTCTAGGAATTCTAATCTAGTATTGTTATAGATTGACATATGACAAGTTATAAGTTTCTCAGATTGATTTTTGATTGCATTTACTACCCTATCGTTACAATGGCCAATTAATGCTACCCCATAACCACCCATACAATCAATGTATTCTTTTCCAGAAACATCCCATACGAGAGATCCTTTTCCTCTCGAAATATTGATTGGAAATCTCTGATAAAGATTTCCAAGATAATTGTCTTCTTCACTCACTTTGTTATCACCGTGCAATTAGTATGGGAAATTGCAGAAGAGACCGGATTCTCGACGTCACCAGAAGCTATAATTGCTTCCTTGACACCCATATCTAAAGACTCTATACATGCCATAACTTTTTTCTCCATTCCATGACCAATTTTTGGTAAAGATTTCTTTGCTTCATCATACGCCATTTCTTTTACTAGTTCATTATTTAGAATTAAACCATTAACATTCGTAATAAAAATTACTTTCTCAGCAGATAATCCACCCGCAATATATGCAGCAGCTCTATCTCCGTCAACATTTAAAAATTCAGTTTCTTCGCTTAAAGCTATTGGAGAAATCACTGGAACAAAATTTCCTTCTAATAACTTTTTAATTAATAGTGTATTGATCTTGTTTATTTTTCCTGTATAACCTCCATCAATTATCATTTTTCTTCCTTTATCATTAACGACTAGAAGCTTTTTCTTTCTTAGAGCTTGAATTGTGGATCCATCAATTCCAGATATGCCTACTGCACTTATCCCATTATTTAAAAGTAATCTGATAATAGTTTTATTTATTTTTCCAGACATCACCATTGTATATATTTCTGCAGTTTCCTTGTCTGTATATCTACTTTTTACGCCTCCAGGAGAAACAATAAATTTTTGTTCTTTTCCCAATTTATTACCAATAATAGTAACATCCTTACCTCCTCCATGAACAAAAACAACCTGTTCACGTTCTAAGATTTTTTTAAGGTCTAAAATAGTTGATGAATGTAATCCATCCACTATACTACCACCAATTTTAATTACGATCATACCGGTGTTAGTGGAGTGTATTTTAGGCCATCCATTTCATCAAAACCAAACATGACATTCATATTTTGGATTGCTGAACCTGCTGCACCTTTCATAAGATTATCAGAAGCAGATAGTGCAACAACTCTATTGTTGTCCTCATCGATATCAAAACCAATATCACAGAAATTAGAACCAATTAAGAATTTTGGATCAGGAAATTTATATAATCCTTTTTTATCTTTGATAAACCTTATAAATGGCTCATTTTTGTAAGATTGTCTATAGATTTTCCATAAATCTAATTCACCAATTGTTTTTTTCAAAAAAGTATGATTAGTTGTAAGTATACCTCTAACTATATTAACAGCATGAGGACTCATACTAATTCTTATATCCTTATTAGATAAACTGTTAAGTTCTTGAATGATTTCTCCTGTATGCCTATGTTTGGCTGGTTTATACGGTCTGATAACACCATATCTCATTGCATGATGAGTGCCTGCATTAGCTTGAGCACCTGCACCAGACGAACCAATTTTACTATCTACAACAATATGATCTGTATCGATAAGATCATTCTCAATAAGAGGTTTTAGTGCTAGTAAAGAAGTCACTGCCATACATCCAGGACATGATACTAATTTGGCTTTTTTAATTTCTTCACGATGAAGTTCAGGGACTCCGTAAACTGATTTTTGAAGTAACTCCGGAAAAGGATGCTCCCATCCATACCATTTTACATAATCTTTTGCATTTTTCAAGCGAAAATCTGCAGAAAGATCTATTATTTTAATATCTCGTTCATATAAATTTTTAACAATTTTATTCGCATTTCCATGTGGAACCGAAACAAATACTAGATCACATGAATCAGCAATTTTATCGAGATCCATTGCTGAAAATGTGATATCTATGAATCCTTTTAAACTTGGATGAGCTCTGTGGACATATTCTCCAACATGTTGTCTAGAGGTAACCATATTAACTGTTACTTGAGGATGAGTTACCAATAATCGAAGTAATTCACCGCCTACATATCCTGATGCTCCTATAACTCCTACTTTCATTGTTATAAACTATAGATCAGAATATTGCTGCATCTTATGAATTTTTTTATCATTTTAAATATAGCAATTTACTTGAATTTTTATTTTTTAAAAACTGTTAAAATATACTCAATCATAGATTTTGCTATATCTACCTGAGATACTAGCGATGCTCCTCTAAATTCAACGTTACTATTAATTTCATGTATAACGAATCCTTTATTTTTATCTTCCATCACATCTACACCAAGGATACCTCCTCCTACTGCATTTGACGCCTTGAGTACAATATCTTCCAAATCTTTTGTGATTGGTGCCAGCTCTGTATGACCCCCCCTTGCAACATTCGTTCGCCATTCGTTTATAGCAGAATATCGATATATTGCAGTAATAATTTGATCTCCCGCAACTATACATCTAATATCTCTTGGTGGTCTATTTATCATTTCTTGAACGTAATAGATTCTCGATAATGCTGAATCATTTTCCTCTCTCATTTCCATAATTATATTTACGGTTTCTTCGTTTCGAATAGGAAAAACTCCTCTCCCCCAGGAACCTACAAGTGGTTTCAAAACTAAAGGAAATCCAAGTTTATTTGCCAATTCTTTAAATGATTCCGCGCTAAAAGTGAAATATGTTTTTGGAGAAGGAATTTCAGATTTCGCCAAAATAAGAGATGTCCTTAACTTATTGCCACAGATCTCATTTACATCATATTTATTTATTACTTTACGTCTCAAAAATTCAAGACAATATGTTATATACAATCCTCGATAATGACTTAAGCATCGTTGAAGAAAAATATCACCCTTTATAATATCACTTTGATTTATATCTGTACTAAAAGAAATAGGTTTAGCATCTATTAAATGAGTAGTTATCCCTTTATTGCTAGCCTTATCATATAGTTCTTTCTCTTCGAATCTTAGTTTATCATAGATTATAGAAAGTTCCATATTTTTTCAAACTTATTCTCCCCAATCTTCCCCTACTGACTCTGCTGGTTTCAAGTTTACATTACCTTCAGAATTGGAAGTGACTTCAAATTCGGCGCCACAGTCAGGACAGGAAACGATCTCCCCCACTACTACATCCGTTAGAATATTTAATTCTCCTCCACAATCTTTACATTCAGTCTTCATTTTATTGTTCATCTCCTTTATTCTCTTTTTTATTTAAATTAATTGCTATAGAATTTGCAGTAATAGATTGCAACCCCCATAATTCAACAAAACCTTTTGCTAGTTGCTGATCAAAAACAGAGTCAGAACTATAAGTTGCCAAGTCATTCTTATATAAAGAAAACTTAGATTCTCTTCCTACAATCCTCAAGGAACCATTTTGCATCCGCATTTTAACTTTTCCTGTAACTTTGTTTTGTGTTGCATCTATAAACTTATCCAAATCATTAAGCAATGGATCTTGCCAAAGCCCAGAATAAGCCATCCAACTCCATTGCTGATCTACAATATGTTTGAAACGCAATTCGTGGGATGTTAAAACCATTTTCTCAAGATCTTGATGGGCTTGAATTAGAACTATTGCGGCAGGACATTCATAAACTTCTCTAGACTTTATTCCGATAACTCGATCTTCTATATGGTCAACAATTCCTATACCACATGATCCTGCTTTAAAATTAATATGATTTATCAGATCCATAAGATTCATCCTTTTTCCATCCGCTATTATAGGTAGACCGTTTTCATATTGTATTTCCAAATAATCGACAGCTGAATTATTAAATTTAATAAATTTGAAGCAATCTGCTGGTGGTTCAACATAAGGGTTTTCTAGTTCTCCACCCTCAATTGACCGGCCCCATATATTCATATCAATACTATATTTCTTGACTTCGGTGGAAATTGGAATATTCTGTTCTTTCGCAAATTGAATTTCTTTGTCTCTTGTTAAATTCATGTCTCTAATTGGTGCAATTATTCTTAAATTTGGATTAAGTGATTTTATAGTAATATCGAATCTGACTTGATCATTTCCTTTACCTGTACAACCATGAGATATTGTTTTGGCATTTTCTTTATTTGATATCTCCACTACTTTCTTTGCAATAAGAGGCCTTGCTAATGCAGTTCCCAAAGGATACTGGTTTTCATACAAGCCGTTGGCTTTTATGCAATGAGTGATATATTCATTTATGAATTCTTCTTTAGCATCGATATAATAATGCTGAATAGATCCTATTTCTTTAGATCTCTTTTCAATTTCATCAAAATCTTCATTTTGGCCACAATCTACTGTTACTGTAATAACATCAAAATCATGTAAAAGCTGCAAATATTTTATACATACAGATGTATCCAATCCACCGGAATATGCTAAAATGCATTTATCTTTGACCATAGTTAGGCGATGCGAATATAGTTATTATATTTATATTTTTGTTTTCTCTTATTAATTAAACTAATTATGAAGTTTATTTAAAAAAAATAAAATAAAATAATAATAAATGATAAATGTCATTTACTAACTATATAATTGAAAATTTGTATAGAAGATACACAATCGATGAAATAAAAAACAAGGTGATTGAAACATTGGCTAACCAAGAAGATGGAATGTCTAGTATGGAATTGGCAGATGCCATTCATGTTAATAGAATGACAATAACAAAATATCTTAATATTTTATCAGCTATCGGTTTAATAAAAAAGAAAAAAATTGGTTCGATTAATATATGGACAAGAGAATCGGGCGTAGATGATATAGAATTTCCTTTGAATTATATTCATATACAACAAAAATTTTTAACTGCTTTGCTTGGCTATAATAAAAGAGAATGTAGTAAAATATTACTTAATATTATTTATTCGGATACTGAAATTTTAAAAATATTTAAAGAAATAATAATTCCATCATTAAATACGATAAATGGACTTTATAACAGAGGTAGGTTAGGTAAAACCGAACTTATTTATTTGAATAGCTTATTATTTGACCTTTTAACTGTAATTGAAATACATTATAAACCTATTGAATATAACAAGAATATTCACAATATTTTTATTGCTGG
The DNA here is from genome assembly GCA_036376955.1 of Nitrososphaeraceae archaeon. Classification (GTDB taxonomy): domain Archaea; phylum Thermoproteota; class Nitrososphaeria; order Nitrososphaerales; family Nitrososphaeraceae; genus TH1177. The sequence continues at coordinate 16,761 of DASUZI010000006.1, read as the reverse complement.
AAATGAAGACCAGATATTATATTCGAAGATGCTATCATTAGTCTCTGAAGTTTCGAATTGTGAGACTATATACCTTGGAAATATAGGGCAGCATATAGACCCATTTTTTGATATCGATTTACAAAGACATATTACTAAAGTTTGGTTACATAAGAAAGGAACGAAAATTATATTTTTATTTTGTTCAGATGAGAGTTCACTGAAATTTTTATTTAGTACTGCTGACTATATAAAAAGAAAAATGACCGAGATAATAAAAATAGTATTATTTATAAATCCAGAAATTTTAAATTTGACAAAGGATTTAAAATTTGATTTCATTGCTTCCGATCTTAATATGTTAATTATATGGTTAGAAGAGTTGATTAAACAAATTAGGTCTAAAATTTAATTAACATTAGAATTAATCTAATAGTTGATAATCTTATATCTTGTATTTGTTACAGAGTTTATTTAAAAAATTTAATCCTTCCGTGATTTCCTTTTTATAATTTCTATCTAACATAGGTTCCAAACCAATGTAATTAGTATACTGTATCTTCTTTAATGTTTTTAATATAGAATTAAAATTGATATGACCTAGTCCTGGCATTCTTCTGTTGTTATCTGCGAAATGAATATGTTTTAAAAAAAGTTTTGATTTTTTGATACTATCAGAAAAATCCTTTTCTTCAATATTCATATGGTAAGTGTCCAATAATATTGAGGAATAATCATTATTAAGTTTGGACAGAATAAAGATTGCATCTGCAGTATTACAACAAAAGGGAGTCGAATATCTATTTAGTGGTTCTATCAAAAGAGATACTCCAAAATCCTTTGAATAATTAGTAAGTTCTGATAATACACCTATTGATCTTTTTAGTAATTTCATTTTTTCTTTATTTGAGATCATTTCATGATTCCGATCTATCTTCGGATAATAATCAGACAATAGACAAATATTAAAAATTGAACCACCAAAAAAATTACAAAGTTTTATACATTTTTTAACATAATTTTTGGAATAAGATAGAATTTGTGGATCGGAAGTAAGGAGAATCGGTGTTATCATTCCTTTTGATGCTGTCCATTTACCAGTTACACCAAGAACAGAAACGCTATACGTATTGAAAAGTTCTAAAGTTTTTCTAGAAGAATTTGAAGGATCACCAGAAATTTCAATACTGCGTATACCTAATTCTACTAAACTTTCTATGGTATTTTCTATTGATTCTATATTTGTAAATGAATCAATAGTGATTGAAAAAGTAACCAAACAAATCACTGGATAGGCTTCACTATAGTAAATTCTTAAGATATTTTCCTATTTGAACAACATCTAATGAATTATTCGAGTCTTTTTTGAGGTTGGATCGAATATTTGTTGCATAAAATGAATATCCTTCTTCTTCTTGTGTTGGCATATTAGCTGGTCTTCCATGTGATCCCTTTAACAAGCTTGTATCAAAAGGAATGCATCTTTTTTTAGAATCAATAAATAATTCCAATGGATCATATCCAGGTTTTCTGTGTATATCTACCATCCTAGTAAAGGAAGGGGCCATCTTTTCTTCATACCACCAGTAATAACTAAACCATTTATCACGATTAGCGACAACAATAATATCTCCCGCTCGTTCATGATCAATATTAAAAAATTTCTTTTCTCCTCCGGTTATTATAATATCTATATCAGAATTATTTTTTAAAATATTTACGATTCTTTCTAAATCTTGATTAGATTTTAGATAAATATTAGCTATCTGATGATCTACTACTGCAAATGCTTTACTAAATTCGAAATCGACGTATTCTTTGTCTCCAATTTTTCTCACATTTAAAAGGCCATTATTTCTCAAAATAATATTTATAGGGATTGCACCATTAACGTCATTAAAAGAATATTCTGAAAAAATAATAAATTGCGTACTTTCGTAAATTTGACTCTTTTTTGTTGAATCTATTATTTTTTCTACAATACTGTCTGCGAAAACTAGATCATCGGAAACTTGATTACTATCTTTTCCATAGCGCTGGGCAGAATAATCAATATGTGGAATATATGTAAACATAAAATTTGGTTTACTTTTTTCTATGGTATATTGTGTTGCTTTTGTAATCCAGTCACTTGATAAGCGAGACGCTAGAGGTCCCCAATATGAAGAAAGATCAAATTCTCCAATTTGTTTCGCTATTTCTTCATAATAACCTACTGGTTTAGAATAACACCACATTTTCATCTCATTTTCTAAATGAATAGGTTTTGGGGTTATAATAATATCCGAATTTGCATATAATGTATTTTGCCAGAAAAGAACAGCTGTTTTTAAATCAAGATTCTTGTTTTTTATAAAATCCCAAATTCGTGGTACTTGTACTAAACTATTATATTGTTCCCAAAATAATACATTATATGTACTTCGATCCATAAAACCGTTAGAAATTATACCATGTCTATTAGGATATTCTCCCGATAAAAAGCTTGTTTGTACTGTAGATGTGACTGCAGGAAAAACAGGCTTCATTTTAGAAGACTCTCCTTTTTCAGCTAAAGCAGAAATAGTAGGTAGTAAATTTGAATCAAGATGTTTTTCTTCTAAACCAACGATATCAATAACAATAACATGTTGAATCATAAACAGAATGAAACAATGAGTAATTTAAATAATATGTTCATCATAGTTCAGAGGATGAAAAGTGTCCTTAAAATAAAATAAAAATTACTCAAGTCATATAGATCCTTCTTGATAAAATGATGACAGGAATTATTAATACGAATGCCAAAATAAGACTAAAATAAACTCCCATAATATCGGTCATGAAAATGATATCCAGAATAACGATCATAGTTATTAACAGAGATACAGATTTTTGAGTAGTTGCAATTTTTGTTAACAAGCTTATGTGAGAATAAATTATAAAACAAGAAAATATTATCAATGGAATTAAGGTAGAATAATTAAATGTACCAACAATTATTAAGATACCGATGGTAAATATGAGAACATATATAACTATGAATGGAAGACTATTCTGAAGATCGAATACAAAATTTTTAGTTTCATTCCAACTTAAAATAGTAATAGATGAAACATACAAAAATTCTGATAATAATGGAATAATAAACCGTGTATCAAACATACCTCCTGCTATAAAAAAGATTGATTGACTAGCTCCTAAAAGAACATTTAAACTTCTTATAATTCCCATGTTAATACAACCCCAAATTGTATTTTTTAAAAATTTATTATACAAGGAAATTAAAGTGACCATAGTTATAGTAATTATAAGTGTATACCATCCTATAATAAATGAAATAATTATAGAGTACGAAAAAGATAGGTATATTAAAATTAAAGCATTTTTTTTTGATATTTTATTAGATGGCAAAGGTCGAGACGGTCTCTCCTTTTCATCTATTTTAATATCAAAATAATCATTTTGTATCATACCACCGATATATAAAAAAGCTGATACTGAAATTAATTCAAAGATAACATAAAAATCAAAATGGTCTATGTTAGTAAAAAAAATATAACCCAATAGAATATTTGAAAAGGTAGTAAAAATATTGGGAATACGTACTAATTTAAAATAATTTATTATAGTAGATGACATACTTTAATTAATTCCTTTAAATTCTAAGAATATGATAAAACTTCATTGTGTAAAAATCTTCTGTATATAACCAATAAAATTCTATTTTTTCTTTAAACCATTTGATTTCAAATTGAAATCATTTGAATGATACAAATAAAGACTAGTTAGATGATCTTCTTCTATTCCGCAGTGGATATTTACAGCATGGACATCTATTTCCATCAAACTTTATATAAATAGCACACTCTGTACAACGTTTAAAATTTTGAGCATATAAAGAGTATTTTCCTCCTTTTTTGGTACCAAATCTACTACAATATCCTTTACAGCTCAAATTACACCTAATATAATGGCGGTTGAATTAATTATTTTTGATGTTTACATTGCAATTGTTTGTATGACATTTCATTGTAATGTATTGATCATTCAGTTTATCTTTGGTAATTCAGATTGTTGCCTAATTTTTAAATTTAAGTATTCTCTTCACTAATACTCATTTAATTCCAATCGTCGATATCAAGATATTTAATATTAAATAAAAAATATGTTATCCATAAAATAATCTTAGTAATAAGAATTAGCAGAAAATTTGTAAATATATATGAAGAACATCATATTTTCTATATTGATATGATAATCTAAATAATTCCTTCTATAATTACTTCTAGGCTATGAGATTAAAAGAAAATTAATATTTAGTATACTGATTTTGTAGGTCTTATGCTTATCTATACTTAAATATTTAAGCATGTAAAGTTAAGTAATAGTATGAAAATTCAAGCTTATGCAGCACAACAAATAGCTGGAAAACTCGAACCATTTGAATATGATCTTGGTCCTCTAAAATCTGACGAAGTAGAGGTTGATGTTGAGTATTGTGGTATATGTCATAGTGACTTGCATATGCTTGATAATGAATGGGGGATAACACAATATCCTTTTGTTCCTGGACACGAAATTATTGGAAAAATTTCTGCAATCGGTAACATGGTAGAACATTTACAAATTGGTCAATATGTGGGTGTAGGCTGGCGTTCACGTTCATGTTTAATTTGTGACCAATGTAATAGTGGCCATCATAATCGTTGTTTAAAAGCTGAAGATGTGATTGTTGGTAGATATGGAGGTTTTGCTAATAAAGTACGATGTCAAGCTGTATGGGCTTTTCCATTATCAGCAAATATAGATATTAAAACTGCAGGTCCATTATTTTGTGGAGGAATAACAGTTTTTAATCCAATTGTTCAAAATAATATAAAACCAACGAATCATGTAGCTGTAGTTGGAATCGGTGGTTTGGGCCATTTGGCTATTAAATTTCTCAAGGCGTGGGGTTGTGAGGTTTCAGCTTTTTCATCAAATCCTGAAAAAGAGAACGAAGTACTACAATTTGGAGCTCATCATTTTTTGAATTCAAAGGATCCTAATTCCTTAAAATACTCAGTAAATAGATTTGATATGGTCCTAGTTACTACAAATGTTGAACTAGATTGGAATTCGTATCTTAATACTCTTCGACCTGGTGGTACATTACATATTGTAGGAGCAGTACCATCAGTGAAGATGGATGTATTTCCATTAATTTCTGGTGAAAAGTCAGTCGGCGGATCTCCCATTGGTAGTCCAGCAACAATTAACACAATGCTAGATTTTTGTAGTCGTCATGACATTACACCTGTTACAGAAGAATTTTTACTATCACATGTTAATGACGCTTTAGCCCATCTAAAGGCAGGTAAAGCACGATATCGCATTGTACTAAAAAATGATTTAAAATAGACAGTGTATTATTGTAAAATCATATTAGTAAATACTATAGTAGTAAGATTCCTAAAAACTCCATAAATCAACATAGTAAATGAAACATAACATATACAAATTACAAAGCTATTATCTTCGAATAACTGATGTCAAAATAAGCCAAATTTTTTGATTTTCATATTGTTAATTAATAATATTGCGAACTAAGAGAATAAGAAGAGGTTTTTTCTGAGCATAGTTGGAGAATAACACTCTAAATTAATATAACAAAACAACAGGACTAACGTGGGACATTTCTATAACATTTCTGAGTATTGTTATCTTGTTTTGGGTAGACTTTATCCTTCTTATTCTTTACATCTTTACAGTTGAACTGTACAACTAGAATATCATTCTTAGCAGTTTGTCCAATTTTTTTCCTCTTAAATCATGACTCCAGCATTGTGAATTTTGCTACATAGTTTCATCGAGGATTCAATGGAGGAGGTGGGATTCGAACCCACGAACCCCTAAGGGACGGGATTTATCATTAATAACTAATTTTATCTTGAGTCCTGCGCGTTTGACCAGGCTTCGCGACTCCTCCACGCAAAGTAATAATATACACAGATATTAGAATTATTAAATTTAGTTATGTGATTAAAATAATTTTTTATAGTAAAATTAAATTGAAATAAATCAAAGGAAAACGATAAGAGGATAAATAACAGGGTATTTATTAACAGTATTATTAACATACGTCCTCTTATTTTGAAGATCGATTAACATATTCCCTTTTTTAGTATTTTTGAAATATTAAATTTAGTTTAGTAAATAGATATATGAATAATCTACAAATTTATAATAACGCTTAATCTCCTTACTATGGACAACAATTCTAAAATTTTTACTTTAATTAAGCTAAGAGGCTCATTAAATCATTATAATCAATTCATCTTGAGACATTCAATTACCAGAAACTACCTCTAAAATTTTTACTATACAAATATCAAATATATACATTAATAAAAAAGGAATGAATCAACTAATACAAACCTATTTGTGTATAACAAAGTATTTTATTTTACTTTAATTTTCCAATAATATAATAAACATAAAGATATTTGCAATATTATTGTCACTTACACACAATAAAAATAATAAAAAATTTATACTAACAGAAGATTTTGCTCAAGAGGTAAAAAAGGGATTAGGTAGAGAAAATAAAAAATTAGATCCCAAATTCTTTTATGATAAAAGAGGTTCAGAGCTTTTCGAACAAATTTGTGTGCAACCAGAATATTATTTAACTCTAACTGAATATAAAATTATAATAGAAAATATTGATTCTTTATTAAAATATTATTATAACAAAGATATTTGCATAGTAGAATTAGGAAGTGGAAGTTCAAAGAAGACAAAAATTTTATTGAATTATTTTTTAAAAAAACAAGATGGAAATCTCCATTACTTTCCTATAGATATTTCTCAAGAAATGTTATATCAAAGCACTTTAAAATTGCAAAATGATTTACCAAAAATTATTAATCATCCTATAGCATCTGAATATTTTGATGGAATAGAAACAGTAACAAAATTTATTAGTTCTCAACATAATATCCCAAATAATAAATTAATACTATTCTTAGGATCAAGTTTAGGAAATTTTGAACCAGAAGATGCAATAGTATTTTTAAAAAATTTACGAGAAAAGATCAATAAGGAAGATGCATTATTAATTGGGTTTGATTTACAGAAGAAAAAATATATTTTAGAGGCGGCATATAACGACGGGGAAGGCTTTACTGCGAAGTTTAATTTAAATATATTAGAGAGAATAAATACGGAGTTAGATGGAGAATTTGATCTAGAGAATTTTAGACATTCAGCTTATTATAATAAAGTCAAAAATAGGATTGAAATGCATATAATTTCAAAAATTAAACAAAGTGTTAGAGTTGGTAAACTTAATCAAGTTTTTGATTTTGAAAAAGGAGAAACTATACATACAGAAAATTCTTACAAATACTCATTAAAATCAATAGAACAATTAGCTAATAAAAGTTATTTAAGAGTAGCAAAAAATTTTTTGGATAAAAATGAATGGTATAATCTAGCATTATTAACACCTTTTTAGTTTTAACAATGTAACAAACGTAAACATCATAGTGTATATGAAAGTTTTATCTTGATAAATGAATATTTAATTATTATATCCAAGCATTTTTAAAGTCTTTTTTAACTACTTTGCACATCGAAACCCTGAAAATTGTATTCGTTCATGAGGCTTGAAGTAGTTTCTATAGCTATTTCTTATCTGTCGTCTAGGTGTAGCAAACGATCCTCCACGTAAAACTTTTTGATTTATTGCCCATTTATCAGTGTATTCAGAAAATCTAGACTTAAAGCCCGGATATAATGTATATTCTGAGCTTGTCCATTCCCAAACGTCACCGATCATCTGATAGCAACCATAAAAACTCTTTCCTTTTTCATATGAACCACAAAAAGAAGGTCTCCAAAGAAAACTTTCTAACAAGTTAGCACGTTCATGACTTGGAAGAGTTTCATTCCCCCATGGATAAATCGTTTTTCGTTTTAAATCTTCATTCCAGCTAGCGGCTTTTTCCCATTCTGCTTCAGTAGGTAATCTTTTCTTTGCCCACCTAGCATATGCATCAGCTTCATAATAGCTAACGTTATTTACTGGTTGATCTGGATTAATAGCAGATATTCCAAAGAAATCTTTTTTCATCCATTCATCATCTTTTTTAAACCAATAGAGTGGAGAATTCCAATTAAATTCTTGAACAATATCCCAACCATCTGAAAGCCAGTATTCATATTTTTCATAACCGCCTTCTTCTATAAAATTTATAAAATCACCGTTAGATACAGGGGTATTATCAATTTCATAAGGATAAAGATAGACCTTATGTTCTGGTAGTTCATTATCATAAGAGAAACTATCCCCACCAAATCCCATTTCAAAAATTCCTCCAGGTATTTTTACCATCTCTTTAGTATGTCTTTTATTTGCGGTCTTTTTTTCAAAATCATCATTTATTTTAAAAGGATGATAATTATCATTTGAATCAGAAAATCTTTCAAAATAATTTTGAAAATCATACACCATAAGTTCTTGATGTTGCATTTCATGTTGATTTGCAAGTCGTAAATCATATTGAATTTCTTTTGTTAATGAATTAGACACCTCAATTTTTTCAAGAAATAATAAGACTTTTTTATCTAAGTATTTTCTGTATTGAAGACTTTCTGAAACAGTTGGTCGTGGAAATTTCCCTCTGTCATTTTTAGGCAATATTTTTTCAAACTTTTGGTAGTAGGAATTTAGATAATCTAGATTAATGTTTTCTAGATTTAACTTCTCTCCATACTTTAATAGTATTTTGTGAAAAAACCATGTAACATGCGCAATATGCCAATTTGGAGGACTGCCAAAAGGATCAGATTGAATAACGGCATCTTCTATACTCAGTGTCTTAAAAAGATCATCGGTTAGCTTTCTGACTTCGGTAAATTCCGAGGTAAGATCTTCTACAACTTTATTTATTACCTTAGTCATAGGTTTTATAATAGTATTCGATGCAATAAATTTTACTTTTCTATACAAGTTATTATTGGTTTACAAATAGATATAATAGCAAATAAGAAATGTTATTTAGGTGAGCAGTGCAGACGAGTAAATTTTTTTCTTCTAATAGTGAAAATTTGGTAAAGCGTTTAGTTGAAAATTCTTACAAAAGCATAGATGAAGGATTATACAATACTACCAATATTGATTATTCTCATGAGGCTCTTAATTTAAAGAAGAATATTTTAGATTTAAAGGGAAAAAACAAAATACCAATTATCACGGAAATAAAATTTTCTTCTCCTTCAAAAGGAGTAATTATGAATAGAGAAAATGGAAACTTGTTAAGTATATCAAGAGAAATGATAAAATCTGGTGCAGTAGGTCTTTCCGTATTAACACAGAAGTATTTGTTTAATGGATCGTTAAGCAATTTTGTCATGATTAGAAAGGATACATCGATTCCAATGTTAATGAAAGATATCATAGTAAGCGAAATCCAATTGGATTGCGCTAAAAAAATTGGAGCCGATTATATTTTGCTAATAATGACGGTTTTTGATAAAAATTTTGCTGAAGGAGATTTAGATAAATTTGTTAATTATGCTCATAAAAAGGGCTTAAATATTTTATTTGAAGTTCACCATGAAGATGAATTTAATGAAATTCTAAAATTTAATTTGGACAAAAAAGATTTAATCGGAATTAACAATCGTAATTTAGACAATTTAAAAATAGATTTACAAACAACTGAAAAATTATTAAAGAAATATGATAAGGGAAAAAATATAATTGTCAGTGAAAGCGGAATAAGTAATAGCGATCAAATCAAGCAACTGAAAAATGCTGGAGCTGATGCATTTTTGATTGGAACTAGTATAATGGAAGAGAATAAACAAATTGCTATCAAGATAAAAGAATTAGTTAACATCAATTAAGGTTATTACTATTATGAAATAAATTTAATTTTTTATCATTTCTGAAATATTATATAAAATGTATATTAATTCCAATATTGCTTCGCAGAAGACAAAACGTTACAATTATTATGCTTGTTTTGTTCATCTAGTATATAAATGAAGAAATATAAATTTCCATTTAATGGTAAATTCGGTAATTTCGGGGGAAAATACATTCCTGAAACATTAGTTCCCGCTATAGAAGAATTAGAAGAATCGTATAAAAAATTTTCAAATGATCTTGATTTTCAAAAAGAATTAAAGGACTATTTAGAAAATTATGCAGGTAGACCAACTCCAATTTATTTGGCAAAAAATCTTACAAAATATGCTGGAGGAGCTAAAATTTACTTAAAAAGAGAAGATCTACTTCATGGAGGAGCTCACAAAACTAACAATACATTGGGACAGTGTTTGTTAGCAAAGAAGATGGGTAAAAAAAGAATCATCGCTGAGACTGGCGCAGGTCAACACGGAGTTGGTACTGCTCTTGCATCAGCAGTTCTTGGGCTTGAATGTGAAATCTATATGGGCTTGAAAGATACAGAAAGACAGAAACTCAACGTATTTAGAATGAAATTATTAGGATCTGAGGTACATTCGGTAAAATCTGGAACACAGACACTTAAAGATGCAATAAACGAGGCTTTAAGAGATTGGATAACAAATGTAGAAAATACGTATTATGTAATAGGGTCAGTAGTCGGCCCACATCCTTATCCAATGATTGTAAGGGATTTCCAAAGTATAATTGGGAAAGAAATAAAGAAACAAATGAGAAAAATTACTGGTAATTTACCAAATGCTATTGTTGCATGTGTAGGAGGTGGTAGTAATGCAATTGGTTCTTTTTATCCATTTATAGATGACCAAGATGTGTCTCTTTATGGTATTGAAGCAGAAGGAAGTGGGTTAAAGACAGGAAAGCATTCTGCAACATTGTCAGCTGGTTCTACTGGAATTTTACATGGAATGCAGACCTACCTTTTACAAGATGAAATGGGTCAAATAACTCCTACCCATAGTATAAGTGCTGGGTTAGACTATCCAGGAGTAGGTCCAGAACATTCGTTCTTGAAAGAGATTAAGAGAGTTCATTATAAATTATGTACTGATGACGATGCAATCAAAGCTTTTATGATACTATCCGAAAAAGAAGGAATAATTCCTGCATTAGAATCGGCTCACGCAATAAGCTATGGGATAAAATTAGCAAAAAAAATGAAAAAATCAGAAACAATAGTAATTACACTATCAGGTAGAGGAGATAAGGATGTTGAGGTTGTACAAAACTATCTTAACGGAATTAGAGATTAAAATATGCACAAGAGTAAAACTAATTCATCAAAAGAGAACAGAATAGATAGTAAATTTAATGAAATAAGGAGTAAGAATCAAAAAGCACTAATTTGTTATGTAGTTGCTGGCTATCCTGATATAAAGACATCTGAAAATATTATAGGTTCATTGATCAATGGAGGAGCTGATATTATAGAAATTGGAATACCGTTTTCCGATCCTATTGCAGATGGCTCAACGATTCAAGATGCAATCCAGAGCTCACTTATATCTGGTACTACACCAGATATGTGTTTAGAGTTATCTTCAAGAATAAGAAAAAATTTTCCAAATACACCTTTAATAATTATGACATATTCAAATATTTTGTACAGAAAAGGATACATTCAATTTGCAGAAAAGGCTAAAGAAAGCGGTATTGACGGTTTTATAATTCCAGATATTCCAATAGAAGAATCTAAAGAATATCTAAATACAATGCAGAATATAGGAATGTCTACAATTTTTTTAGTTTCACCTAACACTTCAGAAAAGAGATTGAAAATGATTAGCAAAATTTGTACCGGTTTTTTGTATGCTATTTCAGTTTATGGTACAACTGGAGAAAGAAAAGGATTTGATGAATATACCATCGAATCAATAAAAAGAGTAAAGAAAGTAATTGCAGATAAGATTCCTCTGGCAGTTGGGTTTGGCATAAGTAATTCTCAACACATAAAATATATGATTGATGCTGGAGCAGATGCTGTCATTATAGGAAGCGCAATTGTAAAAAAAATTAAGGAAATCGAGAATAAAGAATTACTTTATAATACACTAAATCGATTTATTGATGAACTGAAAAGTAGTTGTAGAAGATGATGTTAATAATAATACATTTTCTAGGACCGTTATTCTAATACTAAACCAGTGTTATCAGAAGCAAACAGCATATTATTTATTGTGACTTGATAGTTTTTTGCATTTCTATGAATTATTACTTCAAAGTTATCCAGCATTTCCGATTCAACAGAGCCTTCTATCCTTTTTATAACAAAATGAAGTGATTCATGGGAAATTAGTAATTCTATATATGGTTCTATATAATAAAAATCGGAATGATTTGCAAGAGCACTTGATTTTGATTGAATAATTAGCATGGTATCATCATTATCATATGTAAAGTAGCTTGGAGAATCATCTACAGAACATGCTATTACGAAATCACAAATAGACATTGAATTATCATTATAATTCTATTAGATTATTTTATACATCTATCGCTTAGAAACCAAATATGATGACCATCTATGAGATATATACAAAAAGCAGTAAATAATTTAGAGTGTGAAATATTCTGCTTCCGGATGATGAATGATAATGGCAGCCGTAGATTGATCTGGAACTATTTGTCCAGCATCTGTTAATGTCATATCAGATTTAGTAGGATCTAAAAGTTCCCATACTAATTTATGTTGAGCAATATCAGGACAACTTGGATATCCCCAGCTGTATCGTAATCCTCTTTTTGAGTCAATCTTTAATTCCTTACGAATTAAAGAGTTTGTCCAATCAGCTAATGCTTCTGCAGTTTCAACAGCTAGTCCATGTAGATAGTACGCATCAGTATATTTATTTTCTTCATTCCATTTTTCAATAGTAGAAGATGCTCTCTTACCAACAGTGACAGATTGAAATGCAACTATATCATTTTCTCCAAAATAATCAGTTAAACACAAATTTTTTCCTTTCGTAGAACGAGGAAAATCAAAAATTACTTCTTTGCCTATGGAAGAATCTACAACTAGTCTATTATTTCGATTATGACAGTGAAAATATCCATATACTACCTTTGGTGAAAAAAGATTTTCTTCAAGAACTCTTTTTTTCCATTCAATCAGTAATTTTTCTGCATCTGCTGACATGGCTGATGCGGCTTTTCCCCTAAAACTCCACGATAAAGTAAAAAGTGACTTTTTATTTAGAAAATTCCATACGTCTTCTAACTTTATTTCTTCAAGACCTAATCGAATTTGGAGCCCTGTATGTGGTGGAATTGGAGGCAAAGGTACCGGTTTAATACCGCTATGTTTGTTGGAGGTATTAGAGACATTTATTGATGTTGGTTTAAACTCTTTCCATAGCTCAACTTTTTCTTTCCACCTAGAAATATATTCACTCCTTTTATCTGACATTAAGTTGTTCATTACATTCAGACCATCAAAAGCAGTTTTACAATAGAAAACACCTTGTTCATAGAGTCCTCCATCCTTTGCTATTCTATTTATATAGTTAGTATTTATAGCAGCACCTCCACAAAGTATTGGAATTTGTATATTATGTTCCTTAGCATAATTTACAAATATTTGCATCTGTTTTGATGTAGAGACAAGCAAGGCTGACAATCCCACTACATCAGCATTTACTTCACTAATTTTATTAACAATTGTTTGCATCGGTACTTGTTTACCTAAATCGTAAACTGAATATCCATTATTTACTAGAATTGTTTTTACTAGATTTTTTCCTATATCATGAACATCTCCATATACAGTACATAATACAATTTTTCCTTTTGAAACATCTTTCTTTTTGATAAGATATTTTTCTAATTCAGCTACAGCTGCCTTCATGCACTCTGCTGATTTGAGAACAAACGGAAGAATTATTTCACCGGCACCAAATTTATCACCTACCTCCTTCATTGCAGGAAGTAAAGTTTCATTCAAAGTCTTTACTGCTGCTTCATGTAATTCTTCTTTAGATAAAAGAGCAATGACATCGTCATTTATTAACACCGATGATGATGATGATGATGCCGCAGTTGATTGTGTTGAGGATAGTTCAACTTTTGTATTCTTATCTTTAACATTATCCAAAATAGCACCTACAACATCGTATTCTATTCCTTCCCGGAGTCTATTTACTATTCTATAGTAACATTTTTTATCAAATTTCCAATTTGGATCTATATCAAGTTTTGAATTTTCATTAGATCGTTTTTTTGTTTGATTGGTATTTGCTTCATTTTCATAATAAGAAATTAAATCTGATAAGGCTGTATTTCGAAGATTAAAAATTAAATTTTCTGCGAGTTTCCTTTCCTCTTGGCTGATATCTGTATAGGCGACTATATCCTTTGGATTAATAATTACCGAATCCAAACCAGATTTTGTTGCATGATATAGAAATACAGAATTGATTATCTTCCTTGCACGTGCGGGTAGACCAAAGCTAACATTACTCAACCCCAAAGTAGTGAAACAACCAGGAAGGTTTTTCTTTACTAGTCTAATTCCATCTAAAGTATTTTTTGCGGAATCTAGAAATTCTTCTTGACCTGTAGCTAAAGTAAAAGTTAGGACGTCAAAAATAAATTGCCAAGGTTTCAGTCCATATTTTTTGCCTGTTTCAAATAAGAGTTGTGCCGTTTCCAGTTTTTCTTTTGGAGTTTTAGCCATCCCATTAGGTCCAATACACATTGCAATAGCAGGAACTCCATATTTGATCATAATAGGGGCTAAAGAATGAAATCGACTCCCATCGCCTTCCAAATTGATTGAATTGATTATTGGTCTTCCGGGTATTTGTTTAATTGCTGATTCAATGACTTTAGGATCTGTTGAATCTATTACTAGAGGAGCTTCTATCTCTAAACAAAGTCGTTTGACTAGTTGACACATGAAATCATGTTCATCAGATCGCTCTGTGGTTGCCACACAAATATCTAAACAATGTGCTCCCTCTTCTACTTGACCTCTGGCAAGATTGAGAAGACCTTCAAAGTCATCTTTTAGAACCATCTCTTTCGCTTTTCTTGAGCCTTGACTGTTGACTCGCTCGCCTATAATCAAAGGGGGAGGATTTTGTTCAATATCAACGGCATTTAATGCTGAACTAATCCTTGGTGTTTTGGCCATAATTCATTTATTCATTCCTATTATTTTTTATTGTGATCATAATCAGAGGAAAATTTACAAAATAAATATGTATAGATAGTAATTTTTTTCCTAGTGTATCAATATGATTTACGAATATTTATTTTTTAATATTGTCAATCATTTTTCGTAACTCTGCAATATGCTCTGGGCTGGTCCCACAACAACCTCCAATTATCCGAATATTCTTGTACTTTAAAATAAATTCTTCTAGTTTTTGGGATAATTTGTCTGGTGTCATTTTATATATTGCTTTCCCTCCTTCGTTATGAGGCATTCCTGCATTAGGAACTACAAGAATAGGTAAATCCTGTTGTTCATCTAACCAAATAACACTAGGTGTCATTTCATCTGGTCCTGTAGAACAATTTAGACCAAAAATATTAATTCCCATATCAGAGACGGTTGTGTATGCAGATTGAACATTAGTTCCAAGAAGCATTTTTCCATATTGATCTAATGTAATATTTGCTATAATAGGTATTTCTTTTTTAACTTTTTTCATTGCATTATGACATGCTTCTATCACTAGTTTTACTTCTAATATATCCTGACTTGTTTCAATTAAAAGTGCATCAACATCTCCCAGAATCAAACCTTCTGCCTGCAAAGCAAAGGCATCTATTATTTTCTCTAAAGGTATTTGGCCCAAATCTGGATCATTTGAACTGGGGAGAAAACCAGAAGGCCCAATTGATCCAATTACAAAATGAGATTTATCCTGAAACTCATTACATACATCTCTAGCTAGTTCTGCGGCTTGTTTGTTAAATTGGATAGTTTGATCTCCAAAACCATATTCTTCTAATTTGAATTTGTTTCCTCCAAAAGTGTTAGTTTCAATACAGTCTGCTCCTGCGTTTAGATAACTTCTATGTATTTGCTTTATCCATTCTGGTCTTGTTAATATTAGTCCATCATTAAAACCATCTTTATTATTTGGAAAATCATGAGGCTGGGGATTTAATTTTTGAATTTCAGTACCCATTGCACCATCAAACAGTAATACTCTTTTTTCTAATGCTTCAAGAAAAGATTCATTCTTCTTCATGTTGTTGTTATTATTACTAATAGTTAGAATTCTTAATTTATATCATAAGGTTATTATAAAATAGAGAGAGAAAAAATCTTTTCTTTTTATGATCCAAATAAAATAATATACTAGCAATATATCGACAACAACAAGATCATCGAATTTAACGTTATCAATGTCTTGAAAATATTATATTTGAGTTAATATCTTGAGATTTTTCAATAAAGTCTTTCTTTCCTCATACAACATATAGCCAGCAATTGGAACTATCAAACAAATCCTAAATAGCAACAAGGGGAAGGGATTGTTAGCAATATTGATGTAGATATGAAAGATGAGTATGTGGATAATAATACGATAATTGATCTAGGTTGAAACTGTTTAGTTGAAGAAAAAATTTGAATTGATAAATATATTTGTAACAACTATTTCAAATCACCAACTTAAATCATTTAAGTTGAGTGACTCCACTAGGTTGCTAATATTCATGTGGTTTAATTCCTTATGCCCTTCTTTCTTATCTAAAGTATCAAATAAAAGGTCTACATATTTCACATAGAATTTTAGAAGGTGAATTCATTATGTGCTAAATGACTCATGGTTCTATCACGATAACAAATTCGGTTAATATACAAA
>DASUZI010000005.1:0-10813 GCA_036376955.1 Nitrososphaeraceae archaeon | reverse complement strand
CCAAAACAATGTTAACTTTAACAATGTTCTTTTGAACACAATCGATGTAAACAATGCTAATGGGTTACCAGTAAACACCAATGGCAATACATATGATCAAAACAATTGTATGACTGCTAATCCAAGCGGTATATGTATTGGTAAGTAATCTAGACAAAAAGAATTTTATCTATTTTTTTATTTTATTTAAATAATTGTTTTTCTTAATTATTTATCAACTATACAATTAATTGAATAGTGTTATTTGCAGAATATGAAATTGAGAATCATGGAAATAAGTTACCATATAGTTAGAAAACAAGTTTACCAATCCCAATTACATGTCATACTCGAAGCCCTCTAATCTTATATTTTAGTTATAGAACCAACTTAGTTAATGGGACCAAGCAGATATGAAATTTTTTATTAAGAAGTTTAGTTCTAGTTAAAAAATCTTAAATAAAGAACACATATTAAAAAATTATTTTAATAATGATATTGAAGAATATTTGTTTAGAATACATAAAGCATAACAAAGTTAGACTCAAGGAAGGCTCACAAAAAAGGTTACAGAAATTTTCACAGATTTTTATGAAACTACAAAGATAGTCAAAGGATTAAATGGATATGCAATTTTGGAAAATATAGAAAACAATAGAGAAACTATTGGTCTTATCTTTTGGGAGAATAAGGGAGATATGAAAAAGTATTTCAATAGATAACAAGTTTCTATCTGAACTAATAGAAAAGGTCAAACCAATGTTTGAACAAATGCCAGAAAGATCAGACTATAAAATATCAATATTTAAATTTAAAATAAATTAAGATTATCTTCTTCTATATTTAATTTAATTCGAAAAATTATTTGATATCCATTTTCTTGCAACCACTATATCTTCTTTAATTAAATTGTGACTTGAATTTTCCCACTTTAATACGATATTTGTATTGGTGTTTTGAAATAATCTATAAAGACTTTCTGTTTCCATTCTAGAAACTATAGGATCATTTACTCCTGCAGACAATAAAACTTTTTTGTTGGAAAGATCTGGTAAAGGATTGGGAACTAAGGGTATCATTGCTCTAAAAAGAATTGCACCTTCAAAGACATCTGGACGCAGAAGTAGTAGACTGGCAGCAATATTAGCTCCGTTTGAAAATCCTATTGCTATTGTTTTCCTTAAATCAAATTTATAATGTAAGGAACATTTTTGAATAAAGTCTGCAAGCTCATGAGTTCTAAATTTAAGATCTTCAATATCAAAGACTCCTTCAGCCAATCTTCTAAAAAAACGAGGCATACCATTTTCCAATACTTTTCCTCTTAGACTTAATATTGATGCTGTTGATTCTATTTCCTTTCCAAGAGGGATAAGATCTTCTTCATTTCCACCTGTTCCATGCAGTAAAACAAGTGTTAATTTCTTGGTTAGGTTATTGTTGTCAGAACCGTTACGATTAATAAAAATATGAGAAAATCCAAATTCATTTGATCTAATCATTTTTGATTCCTTTCTTGGGAATATTATAGACGATCTTTGGCAATACCTTTTCCAACCTTTCTCTTACTGGTTCAAGCCATCCAGGTAACATGAGTCTTTCTCCTAAATCTTGTACTTTTTGGTCTACTGTGAATCCTGGTGGGTCTGTAGCAATTTCAAATAAAACTCCACCAGGTTCTCTGAAATATACTGAATGAAAATAGGTTCTATCTATTACTGGTGTGGGATTTAGCCCTACTTTTATAATATTTTTTCTAATAGATAATTGAGTTTCATCTGAAGGTGTTCGAAAGGCTATATGATGAACAGTTCCTACTCCGATTCTTCCATAAGGAGTATAAGGCAAACAAAGAACATCTAGTATTTTGGCTCCTATGGTAGTAGATTGTGAATTTTCTTGCTTAAAACGAAAACGGTTACCTTCATTTTGTATCATTATGTACCCCATTTCTTTTAATATTTCTGAAGTACGTTCATAGCCTTCTTCTGATAAACTTACTGAATAAAATCCTCTTATACCGTTTTCATATGATATTGGACCCTCTTTCCAAAATCTTTCATCATTTTCCTTTGCTGATGAATGAGCAACTAATTCTAGTTCGAGACCGTCAGGATCGTAGAGTTTTATTACTTGCTCTTCATTGTTAAAACGTTTTGAAGGTCCTTCAAAACAAACATCATTATTTTTCAGACGATCTTTCCAAAAATCAATAGAGTTTAAGGGTATTAAAAAAGAGGTTGTTATAGCTTGCCCTGTGCCTCTATAACCTTTTGGGGCGTCAGGCCAAGGAAAGAAAGTAAGAATAGTTCCAGGATGTCCTATTTCATCTCCATAATATAGATGGTATGTTGTTGGATCATCAAAATTAACAGTTAATTTGACCAATCGTAATCCTAATAATTTTGTATAAAAATCAATATTTTTTTGTGGATTACTACATATCGCAGTAACATGATGAATTCCTGATATTTGATTTTTATTAGTCATGTTTCTTTTTATTGTCTCCTCCTTTTTTCTTTTTCTTATTAGAAAGACAGATAGAAAGTAGGTAACCATAGGCGGAATCTTACAAATATGAAAAGATCTAGCTTTATCTTCTATCTCCCTATCAGCTACAGTAATCTTTCATGCTGTCTAAGGTGTTCCTCCCAAGATTCTGTTATAAAAGTTTCAATCTTTATTTCAGTTATAGAAGCCTTTTAGTTAATGGTACCAAGCAGAGATGAGCCATATTATAACACGATTGAATTTATTTTTTTAGTTCTAAATGTATTTGGTAATCCTATTGATGATACTATAAAATATTTGAAATTGTATAAAGATTTAAGTTAATAATGTATTTTATTAGTAATGAAAACTTTACTCTTACTTCGTCATGCTAAATCAAGTTGGGAAGATACTACACTTGATGATCACAAAAGGCCACTGAATGAACGTGGTAAAAAAGATGCACCTGTAATGGGAGAGTATTTGAAAACTAAAAATTTAACTCCTGATTTAATTATTAGTTCTACCGCAAAAAGAGCTAAAGATACTTCTAAATTAGTAGCAAAACATTGTAGATACAATAAAGACATACAGTCGTCTAAGTTGCTATATGGAACTAGCGTTAAAGATTATTTAAATACAATAGGAGGAATTGCTAATGAATATCATAGAGTATTATTAATAGGACACAATCCTATTCTAGAAGAAGTTTTAGAAACTGTTACCGGAGAACAAATAAGCATGAAAACATGTTCATTGGTACATATTTCTCTACCCATAAAATTTTGGAAAGAAGTTAATGACAATCCAACTACGAGGGGTAAATTAATAGATATAATACACGTTAAAAAACTACATAAAGATAGTAGTTAAAAAAAATAATATATATAGTTATTTTTAGCTATTTATAATTTCTTATAACTACATACAAATCAATTATGTTATTATAAAATGGCAATTTATATTACCCTTTTTAATTAAGTTTACCATGAAGACATACTCTTTTTCATCTAAACAAATGATTCTACAGGTAAATAATAATTTTGAAACTTTTAAGAATATTTTAAACTTATATCTTAAAAATCCTAACGGTAAAAATATTCACGACCTTCGAAAATCGATTAGGAGATTAGATTCTGCATATTATTCTCTACCAAAAAAATTAAGAAAAAATAAATCAATTAAAAATTATATAAATCATAGTAAAGATCTCTTTAAATCTAATAGTCAGGTGAGAGATTATGATATATTCTTGGAGAAAATAAATAGTCATAATAGGTCAAATAATAGTAAAAATAATAATTTAATAGATCAAATAGAGCAAAACAAGAAAATACAACTTGAAACTGCTAAAAAGATTGCACAAAATTTAGATTTATACGATTCTCCTCAAATAGGTACAGAATCAATCTCTGATAAAAAAATTCAAAAACGATTCAACAAGATATCAGAGATATTTAATGATAAAATTAAAAAAGAATTGGATAGTGTAATTCAAGATAAAAATAAAATAAAAAAGTTACATGAATTAAGAAAAGATTGTAAGAAAATAAGATATGCATTAGAACTAATATCAGATCAAGATAAAGATATTGAAAAAACAGTAAAACAATTAGATGATATACAAGATATTTTAGGTGAGATCCATGATTGTGATACTACTATAATGTTTCTCCGACAACAAAAAAAGCAATCTCCGACAGTTAAAAATTTTATCAACAAAGAATCCACAAATAGAGATAATAAATATAATCAATTTGTAAATCAATATAAACAATATACACAACCTAATATCTCTTTATTATAGACACATTTAAGTTCATGAATTTTGTAGAAAAACTATATACTGGAATACAACCTCCTGAAGATATTAATGTAGTTATAGAGATTTCAAAAGGAAGTAATATAAAATATGAATTAAATTTAGATAATGGACTATTATAGGTAGATAGAATATTGTCAGTTGAAATGGTATACCCTTTTAATTATGGTTTTATACCACAAACAATAGAAAATTTGAATGATGATTTTAAGAATATTGATAATCTAGACGCATTTGTAATAGGGATCGATTCTTTGCAACCATTGAGCGTTATCAATTGTACTCCAATTGGTATCATTTTTACTGAAGATCAAGACGGACTTGATTCTAAGATAATCGCTACACCCATTTCTAAAATAGGAGATTGGAGTAATATTGGAGGAGACATAAATGATTCTAATCTACACTTTTTAAATAAACTTAAACATTTTATTGAACATCATAAAGATCTGGAAAAAGACAAATTTGTTAAAATTAGAGAGTTTGGAAATAAAGAAAAATCTAAACAAATAATTTTAGAGTCAATGAAAAATCATGAAAAATATAAAAACAGTCTTAGATTAAGGTAAAAACCATCATTCTTGTAATTATGATACAAATTAATATAAATTAACTAATTATCATATTTATCGCTCTTTTAATCTAATATATCAAAAATTTGAAACTATTATACAATAACTAATTCTAGTATTCATTATTAAAAAATAATAAAAAAATTTTGATTATTTATAGTATGTTAGTCATACTTAGCTTTATTATTATTCACATGGAGTAGACATGGATACAATAAATTCTTTTTTACCTTGATCTGCCTTACCATCATTATTAGCATCATCAAAGAACTGAATTTCATATTTGCCTTGTTCTAATTCTCCTTCAATATATTCAGATTCGGAAAAGCCACCTGTAGTATTTGTTGAAAAATAACCAAATGAAGGAATTGATTGCGTTTCTGGATGGACTAATTTCCAACCAACATTACTATTAGGTTCAAATCCATTTACATTTAACTGCATACCATATCCACTTGTATCGCCACAAGTAGGTGAAATTTTGACATTTGGTTTTAATTCTGCATTTATATTGGTAAATAGCGAGATTGAGGCTACAAGTAATGTCAGAAATAGAAAACTATGGATCGTTATTTTCATACATTGTATTATACAGTTTAATTATTTAATTTTGCTATAATTATTTTCATTAAAATTAGTATAGATAAAAGTTATAGATTACAAATTTTACTTTATTAAAGACCTGTAATTAGAGAGATAAATCTAGATATCTCATATTTATAGTATTATTAGCTGAATATTACAGTATCTAATAATTTGTATTATTTTGATTTTAATAGATAATTTAGATGATAAATAGAATAGAATATGATTAGTTATCTAATAATATTAAATTAGAATAGCTCCAAGAGAAACAATAATTAGTAATACATTAAATTAATTAAAATTTTTCAATTATAATATAACAATATAGTTGGTTATCCTTAATAAATTATAATAAAGAAGATAGATAAAGTTGATATTAACCTTACTATAAAATAGAATTGATGATTGCATAGTGACAGAAAACTCTGTCAGACATATTGACACGATAAAAGAAATGGAATCTATGAAATTAGAATATCAAATACGTTGCAGTCATTATGAGCTTGAATTTTTACATGGTGAGAAAAAAATAACATGTGTTATTTGTAGAAAAAATTGGTTATTTTTAGAAGAAAGAGGATTTTCAAAAATAAAATCAGCGTATGTAGCAGAAAAAAATATTTCTGCGTTAACAGAATAAATAATTAGAATGGATCATCTAAAACATGTCCTTCGATTGTAATATTTTCTTGTATATATTTTCTAATCTGTTCAACTGAAGAAATATTAAAAAATCGGTTATTCCATTTATTAATAACTGCATCAGTAGTATTGTATTCTAAACAAAGAGCTTTTCTAGATCTACAAAAAGCCTTCCATAAATTGATAACATATTTATCATCAGCAGTATTTGATAAATTTGAGTTCGATACATCCATTTATCATAAGTTTTAATTACGATTGAATTTTAATTTATTGAATTAATAATGCAATAATAATAATAATAAAAAAATAGATATTATTCTATATGTAATTTTTTTTGAATGTAAAGCTTCTTTAAATAATTCAAAAAAGCTATCAACATTAATACTATCAATATAGCTATCGTTGCTTGTAATATTGAAGTTATATACAAATCTGTTCTATTATTAAAAATTACAACATCTATTGGGGCAATAAAAATTACTAAAAAGGCAGATATTACTAAAAGAGTAAACCAAATAACTCCAATAAGCAAAAATAGACTGGACATTTTAAATTTTTCCCCCTAGGACAAAATAATATTGAATAACGATTGAAATTAATGCTAAAATCGAGGAAAAGATTCCAAGTTTAAAGATTTTATTAACTAATTCATTTTCTGAAAGTGGACCATCAACTAAAAGCAATCTTAAGAGTGTAATTGGAGCTTTTTTATCTGTAGATGCGGCTAGTTTAAAATCATCCGTTAAAGACGTAGGCCTAGCTGTAATTTCTCTATGTTCAACTACTCTTTTTACACTAGAAAGGAATAGAAAGGAATTAAATATTGCAGGAAGTAATGCAATAATTGCAATAAGTTCTGACTTGCCTGTTATGGCTATTGCACCATACAATGCACCTAACAGCAAAGTACCTGAGTCTCCTGGAAATATTTTACTTGGAAATTTGTGAAATTTATAAAAAGCAAGAGTTCCGAAAAATAAAGCAAGTGATGCTAAAAAAACTTCTACGCTTCCAAATATATAGACACTAATCATTAATGGAATACATGCAATCAGTATAAAACCACTAGCTACACCATTCAATACATCAATAGAATTAATAGTATTTCCAATTACAGGTATAGCTATTAGAATAAGTGGTATGTATAAAAGCGGAATAAAAGCCTGGCCAAATATAAGATTTAGATTAGTATCGTATGCCCCTAATAATAAAATAGGCAAAGCAGCAATCAATAATGCAACAGGTTTGAACCAACCAGGCATTACTTTTCTGTCATCTATATACCCTATAAGGAAAGCAATAATAGTAGTTAACAATATTGCGAGAATTTTTTCGTTGAATGTTAAGAAATAAATTACTATTAACGATAGTGTAATTCCTATTATTAGAATTGGACCTGCCGGCCTAGGAATCTTTGGTCTTTCCGATTTATGATAATCTTGTACTATCATACCCTTTTCAACTAGAAATGCAATTGCTTTTGGCATAGTAAAATAAACAGTCAAAAAGGAAATAGCAGAAGCAAATATTCCATAAACAAGTACCATAATAAGTGAATTGATGTCAGAAAATATCATATAGTATAGCCACTAGTTTGTTTTCATTATTATATGTATATTTTTTGATGAATTATATAGAAAATACTTCTTTTTTAGATGAATGAATAGTAAATAATGGTGTTTATGTTAATTGTTTTTTGATCTTTTTTGCGATTGATGGCCCAATTTTAGATATACTAGATATAGTTGATTCTGCTGTTGATTTCAATATTTTAATATCTACAAATCCAGCATTATACAACGCTCTGGCTCGTATTCTTCCTACACCTTCTAACTTTATTAGGGGAAGCAGTTCTTGTTTAACTCCATACTTTGTTCTAATTCGAAGATCGGCTAAAGTTCCAAGAATTTCATTTCTATTAAACAATTTTGCAAATTCATATAATGTATATAATAACCAATCAGCTGATTCTGCAATTCTATGCATATCACCAGGTTCAATTCCCAGTCTATCACTTAGGTTTCTTTCACTACCCTCATTGATCCATTCATACAAAGCCAAGAGACTCCTTGAGCAATTGTATTCAGTTAGGTCAAATAATAAATTCTCATTCATATATTTATTGACAAAGTTATAAAAATACTCCATATCCTTTTTCCTTAAGGAAAGCTTTGGATAAAAGTCTGAACACTCAGATATAATATGTAAAAATTTTATAATGAGATTATTATACTCATTTTGTGTTTGTTGATTTATGGCCTTTAACGATTCATTTGTATTTATTTCGTTTAATGTATCTAATTCATTTTTAAATTCGATAGCTGTCAGAGGATCTATATATAAAATAGAAGTTTTTTTTCCAAAATCAGTTGCAATATACCTTTCATTTTTTGATTTAACAAGATCCCATTTTTCAAGCGATTCTAGTGCAACATCTATTTTGAAAACAATAGTGGATTTTCTATAATTCTGAGCAAACAAAGTATTTAAAAATAAATCATATAATTCTGATTTTTTCATACCAGGAATAGTCGAAATAGTACTTAAAATATGGAAACGTAATGCCTTTTCATTAAAAAGTTTTGAATTAACTGGTTCTGGAGTTCCAAGGATGTAATGATCATATAATTCTTCAGAATTCATACCTGATTCTGGTATAATTATTGCTTCTCCAAAAGTATCATATTTTGGCCTTCCTGCTCTACCGCAAAATTGTTTATAATCCAAAATACTAATTGGAATATTTGTTCCAATATCGTAATCATATCGTAAAATACTTGATAATACTACTCTACGTGCTGGTAAATTTACACCAGCTGCTAAGGTTGGAGTTGCTACCAGTAATTTAATTACTCCTTGTTTAAATGAGTCTTCAATTATTTCTCTTATGGGTTGACTTAATCCAGCATGATGAAAACCTACACCTTGGGATACTAATTGGATAAGATTTTTAGTAATATCAGTATCGTCTGAAATTTTTGACATTTGTAGTGATGATTTTTTAGCTTTTTCTCTCTGATCCTTATCTAATAATCTAAAAACACCTTCAACAGACTTTGCAGCAAGCGATGCTGCACGTTTACGAGTCTCAGCAAAAATTATAGCTTGACCTCCACTTTCCAAAGAATCTATGGCAACCGACACAGGAAGAGATTGAAAATTATAATAAGTTTTTATTTTAATGCGGGTATTATTATTCATACGTACTATACCGCTATCATATACACCTTCAAGTAGTTCAGTTGGTCTCCAATTACTTTCTATTAATTTACAATCTAACCATTCTGCTATGTCTTTGGAATTGGACACTGTGGCACTTAAAGCAAGTATTTGAGCTTCTTGATAGAATCTTTTAATTTTTGTTACCATCATTTCTAGAGTTGGACCACGATCTTTGTCACCCATTAGGTGAACTTCGTCTATAACAAATAATCCCACATTTGATAATAGTTCGCTGTCATTTCTAATTAGTGCATCCAATTTTTCGTTAGTTAAAATTACAATATCTGCATTAAGAAGATCGTTACCTGCAGAATCATAATTTCCCATTGCAAGCTTTACAATAAAACTTTTATTTTTGTATCCTTTTTTATTTTTTGTTAAAGACTTTTTTTCAAAGTCTATATTTTTAGTAACTGTTGCTAAATCTTTATTATTGTTAATAAGATTACTAGAGTTAAATTCTAAAAAATCATGATATTTTTCAGTTGCCAAAGATCTCAGGGGTGTCATATAGATCACTTTCTCTTTTTTCTCTATTTTTTTAAGAGCAGCCATAATTGCTATGAGTGTCTTTCCACTCGCTGTAGGAGATGTTATAAGTAAATTTTCGCCTGTTAAAAGTCCATTAGAAATAGCTTGTTCTTGAATTGGATAAAGTGAATCATATCCGACCTCTGAAAGAATTTTTTGTAGGTTTTTGTCTTTTAGTGATGATAGCGTCATGGTTCCTTATCAAACCATATAATTTTTGATTATTATTTGTTAGTTTGAATGACCTAATGAATTATAAAATCAATTTTAATTGCGATTTGTTTTAAATTTCTCTATGTATTAGATTTATTGGAAATCAGAAGAATGTAATGAAAACTAGAAACCTGGATATAAAGTAAGTAATTTATGAATATGTTAAATATATAATATCAAAGAAATATTTTAATGATGCCGGGGTACCCAAGCTAGGTAAGTCAAATGACCTTAAAAGGGGTCAGCCTCGAGATCTATCTAAATTGACGTGCTAGCTGATGTCCTTGGACTCGTGGGTTCGAGTCCCACTCCCGGCGTCCAACTCGTGAAGTCTAATGGGATAGATTAAAGTAAATCTTTAGTATTAGAATTCGAATAGTTTGTTAGAAAAATTTCAAGAAATAGAATAAAATATTATAAAATTTGGTTGTGTTGATTCTTCCGGTGTTTAAAATGGGAGTTTTTTTATGGGTGTCAGGTAAAACTCAACACCCATTGTGTTAACTACTTTTTCAAATAACAGATTTAGATGTATTTAACAAGACAAGGTAGAATAAAAGATTGTTTAATTTTTGGGTGTTAAAGGATAGTTCATTTCTCTAATACCCAATCTTTTGCCTATCAACCAATTTCTTGGTAACTAATAGTAAATGTGGAGTCATATTTTTGTTAAGCTTCAAGGTTTCTTTGTATAGATGAAACCAATTTTCTATATAATGAAATGAAAAGTATATAGGCAATAGTATTAATCTTA
>DASUZI010000004.1:0-6792 GCA_036376955.1 Nitrososphaeraceae archaeon | reverse complement strand
GATATAATAATTAATAATTCTTTAATAAATATTTAAGAATTTAAGTGACAAGATCGAATAGGCCTCCAATAAGGATTTAATAAAATAGTTATTACTTTGGTTTTTCTATAAAATACTTATAATAAATGAAATCTATTAATTTATACTATGTGTTTCATGACTGAAATACCAGAGAAAGAAGAAATACAAAAGCCTAAAAAACTGGAAAAAGAGAATCAATTTAAGCACGAAGAAAAACCAATCATAGTAAACGCTGCATAAAACATCTTAATTATTTTTTATTTTTTTAAATAAAATGAATTGGATATCAAATCAAATCAAGTTTATTTGGCGTAAAACGATTAGTTGATAATAGTTTTTAGTGAAATATGATTATTTGTTTATAGTATTTGAAAAATGGATTTCTTATTCTCTGTATTTATATATCTATAGAACAGTTACAAAAAAATATTCATTCTACTAAAGTAAAAGTCTACTAAATAAAAAAAGGCTTATTGTATAAATTTATACATTATATCTTAAAAAGAGATACCATGAAAGAACGACATATCATATACATAGAAAACATTTGTTCTCCGCTGTTAACTATAGGAAGATAATACTTGCTCGATATGTATTATGATCTGCATGTAGGTATGACCAAATTCGAAGATACAGGTTAGTGTAAAATAGAGGACAAATTTAGTATTTGAGATAATAAACAAATTTTCCAAATCTATAACTATATTAAGAGATTGTATAGATGTCTGATTACCTAAACACGAATAGTGCCTTATTAGCTTATAGGGTCTTTTGAATATTTAATTTTCAAAATTAATAAAATTGTATTAATAGCTACTGCAATAGAATTTGCTATGAGTATTACTAAATCGTTTATACCTATTCCATAAACGACCCATAAACTTAGTCCTATTATCAATACAATCACTAACCAAATTGAGACATCATCAGTTTTTTTTGATTTTATCGATTTAATTATCTGAGGAATACTACTTGATACTGCAAAAACAGTAGCCAGGATGCCTATAAGAGTAACGATAATGGTTGGCAATGTTCGACTATGTGGTATTATTTTTTATATTTGATTCTATCAATATGATCACATCAATTAAGATAGAGTAGATATTTTTAGACTAGATCTAAAAAATTATAGTCCAGCTCCAAATCGACGTTCATTATTTTTCGAAGATAAATGAAAATTAAATAATTCGGTTCTGAACAGACTGGATAATGTATAGATACATGATAATAAAGCTTGAGCTTGATTTTGTCAATTAATACTGCTTAACTGATTTAAATGAGGACGTATAAATGAAATACCTTGACTCTTAACATTGCAGTACTAGTAAAGCTTGAGCCTGATTTTTCAGAGGGTAGTGTTAGTTATAATCCAGACGGCACTTTAAACAGAGCTGAAACAAAGAGTAAATTGGGAGCTCATAGTGCTATAGCATCGCTTGCTGCTTTTTATACAAAAGTAAAATATGGCGGCTACATTTCAGTCTCTTCGATGGGACCTCCAATGGCAGAAATAGCACTGCAAGAAGCCCAATCAATTTGTGACGCTGATGAATTACATTTATATAGTGACAGGCTATTCGCTAGTGCTGACACTTTAGCAACAGCAGAGGTTCTACAACAAGGAATTAAGAAAATGAATACCGGAAAGGAAATGGACATTGTATTTTCAGGGCACCGTGCTTCTGATGGTGAGACAGGACAAACTGGCCCTCAAACCGCATGGAAATTAGGATTTACATTTTTAGGAAATGTTATTGACTTTTCTGTGGATCTAGATAATAGGTTTATTCACGCTAAAAGACTTGTTGCATTGCCTGGTTTTTATGATATAGTTGAAGAAATCCAAGCTCCATTACCTGTATTTATTGCAATCGATCCATCATACAAACCGACTTTCGATACTATCTCTCTTCGACTAACTTCCTCACGATATCTAAAAGAGGCAAAAGAAAGAGCAGCAAATTATAAAACTTATCTAAAAGTTCTCGATCATGAAAAACTCGAATTAGATCCTCGATTCGTCGGTTTACCAGGCTCACCAACAATTGTTCACAAGGTGGAAAAGATTCCAAAAGCTAGAACAACGAGAACCGCAGAACTAATAGAAGGGTACGATCGTGAAGGTATAATGAATACTATAACAAAAATACTTCAATTGGTACAAAAATAACAGGTGAAAATGTTAATGATTACGATGAACAAAATCGAAAATAACAATAGAACAAACAATGAAAGTTATAGACACTTATTTGTCATAATCGAGTCTATTAAAAATGAACTAATTCCAGCAAGTCTTGAAATGTTAGGAGAAGCAAGAAGACAGATGGATCATTTTAACTTAAAATATAAATCTAATGAAAAAGTAATTGCTATCCATCTCGGACATGGTATAAAAGATTTATCAAAAGATCTTATATCTTACGGTGCTGATGCGGTAATTTATGTAGATGACCCACATTTAAAATATCCGATCAATAAAATTTATACCAAAATAATATCTCAAATAGTAACAGATCCTCATTCTCTTAAGGAAATCTCACCAGAATATGTTTCTATATTTAGAAAGCCTAGATATATGTTCTTTTTAGCAGATAGTATAGGTAGACATCTCTCTTCTACAGTATTAGCAGAATTAGATTCAGGTCTGGCTTCTGATATAAATAAATTGGTAATAAGCGATTTAGATATCAAACATCAACATAAAACAAAAGGTGAAACTATTCAGTACCAAAAAGTCTTAGAAATGTATAGACCAGATTTTTCTGGATTTCTTTGGACTACAATCTTATGTCTTGATAACAAGAATCCTGAAATTGCAAAAGAATTCCATCCACAGGCCTGTAGTATCATTCCAGGAGCTTTTCAACCTTGTATAAAAGACACAAAAAGAACCGGAATAATTTCTCAATTCACTCCTCAATTTGACGAACAGGATCTCAAGATCAAAGTAGTAAAACAAGAACTTGTCAAAAATCCTGTCCAGTTTGAGAATTATAAAATTATCGTGAGCTTTGGTAGAGGTATAAAAGAAGACCCTGAGGCTAACATTAAACTTGTAGAAAAATTAGCTAAAATTCTCGATGCTGAAATCGGGATATCATTACCTATTTCAAAAAAAATATTCCATTTAAGTGAAAAGTATGAATCTATTTATATAACTCCTAATAGAGTAGTTGGAACGAGTGGCCGAAAAGTAACACCTGTGATTTATATTGCTGTTGGAATTAGCGGAGCAATACAGCATTTAGACGGTATGAAAGACTCCGACTTTATCATTGCTATAAATCCAGATGAAAATTCACCAATTAAGGATGTATGTGATATTTTCATTAAAGGACGAATGGAAGATGTAATCCCTGTTATTATTGATGAATTATCTAAACGGTCTGGGCAATTAAAAGAAAAAGAAATTCAAGTGAATACGTATGGAAAATTGTGAAGTAACGATAGTAGGAGGCGGTTCTGCAGGATTAGCCGCCCTTAAATATCTGTCTAGCTTAGGTAAACAAGCAATATTGTTAGAGGCCGGTAAGGAAATTGGCTCTAAAAATGTTTCGGGAGGAATTTTATATTCTAAGAAGTCTAATAATGGGAAAATTTACAATGTAGAGGACATATATGGAGAAAGTTTTCTCACAGAATATCCTTATGAAAGGAAAATTACCAAATATATTTTAAATGCAACTTCAAAAAATAAAGTCTTTTCGATAGACCTAACTGAATCTCATAATTATCAAACTAATTTTGGATATTCTGTACTTTTAAATAAATTAAATTCCTGGTTTGCACAAGAAGCTCAAATTGCAGCAGAAAGACTAGGAGGAGGAATTATTACCGGCGTACATGTAAGAACTCTGAGGTGGGATGAAAAAAGATCAAAAATAATAGTGCAAACCGATGAACTAGAAGAATTTGAAACAAAAGTAGTGATTGCTGCTGATGGTGTAAACTCAGAAATTGCAGAAATGGCAAATGCCAGAGAAAAATTTTCTCCAAGTGAATTATATCAAGGAGTGAAAGTGCTTGTAAAATTACCCGAAAAAATTATCGAAGACCGTTTTGAGATAAACAATTCAGATGAGGGAGCTGCTCACCTTTTTGCTGGAGATGTATCGTTAAATCTTATAGGAGGTGGATTTCTTTATACCAACAGAGACTCTCTTTCTATAGGAGGTGTTTATCACTATGATTCTTTACTAGAAAATCCAATAGAACCAGCAGAAATTGTAAATTCAATGTTAAGAAATCCACTGATAAGCGAATTAATTAAAGATGAAGTTCCTATAAAAGAGATAGATAAAACTCTTTCAAAAGAACAGCAGGTAAGAAAGTCTTTTGCTGTTACAAAGTTACTAAATAACTGGAATGAATTAAGGCAACTATATTATTCCCATAAATTAAAAGAAAAATCTATCGAAGAAAGAAAATACAGCTCTGAAGATGAAATAAAGGCTAAACTTGATTATTTGACTCAAAAGCTTACTGATGAATACAATATCAAATTTAAGACTAATTATGTAGAACTTGAATATACTACAAAATTAGTTCCAGACGGTAAGCGAGGTAGAATGAAAAAACCATATCATAAAAATATCTTATTTATTGGAGATGCAGCTGGTCGTGGTTTATTTTTTGGACCTCGAATAGAAGGATTGAATGTAGGAATGGACGATGCAGCTAGAGCTTCCATAGCTGTTGCCAAATCCCTCGACAAAAATAGTTTAGATTCCAATTATTTAGGTGAATACTATACTCGCTTAGTAGAAGAAAGTCCATATACCCTAGACATGAAAGAAATTGATAAACACTATCTCAATGTAATATTAAAAAGTACAAGAAAAAAAATACCTTCTAATGTTTTGGGATTAAAACATAAGATACTCTTAAATGTTGTATCTAATGATGGTATTAGAAATTTTTTCATAACACTAATAAATAAATATGGATATACGCGCTTACTTTCATTTATTGAATCTGAAGAAGTCTACTTTAAAGTTCCCATTAAGATTGCTGACAAGTTGGGAACATTAAATACAGCTAGTTACATTCCACAAATACCAACTATACAAGATAGAGTCGCAAAATTATGTTACCATGAGGATAATATATCTCACATAAAAATTTTAGATTCTAGTAAAAATTTTCTTAGAAAAATGGTGGTACTATGTCCAACGAAATGTTATAGTTTAGAAGGTGATGAAGTTATATTACAGCATGAAGGGTGTATTGAATGTGGTACCTGTTCGAAAGAAACTGAATGGCGACATCCTAGAGGAGAAAAGGGCGTAATTTTTAAATATGGTTAATTTCTCCAATATTTTTATCTAATAATAAAAATTAGATTTATTATGTAACCATTATTTATATCTCAATTTTTAATTTTTTAAGCAATATAATGATAGACATAAATTTTTATCACGTATATATACTATTATGTTAATTCCTAGAGTTTGTTACAGTAGATTGTACTATTAATTCTTACATATAATAGAATATCAATGTTGTGTAAATTTTCGTTAGAACGACTAAATATTTTTCTTACTAAATCTAGGAGAACATTTGTTATTTATTAAGTTATTTTCGATATTCTAATTTCCTCTTTTCTGCAATAAATTCTTCATCATTTGTTGTATTACTATTTTTTAGTTCTTCTTTAGTAAATGTATGCTGCGAATCTTTAAAAATTACAATTGCTGTATATTGATTGTCATTACTAGAAGATGTACATTCTTTACAATAGTATTTCATATCTATAAATTCAAATGTATTTCTGGGTTTGTCTTGTTTTGATTTTAACCATATATTCACTTGATCGATCAATTCATCAAATAATTGAGTTCGAAAGGATTTAATTCGAATCTCTTTTTTAAAATCCTCCATTGCTATATACTCCGCATTTTAATAATAGAATATTAGATGTTGTTTATGAATTTTTTCTAGTTTTGCTACTTTTTCTTATTATTTTCTAAGTAGTAAGAATATTAAAATATATGATTGTGTGACTCTTGTTCTTATATCTTGATATAATTTTTATTATATATCATACCATTATGTTAATTGGACTAATGATTATATGATACATGGATTGTAATTAAATGAATAGAAATCTTTTTGATAATAATATACTAACCATGAATTGAGCTTTACTAGATAACTCTTCTGTTTTCTTATAAATTTATAGATTGACTTCATTTACTTTTATCGCCTTACGTAGACGAAGTAATATATAACCAATATATTATACGCAAATAAATTCTAATAATTGGTCTGATTAAAAAATTATAGTCTTTCTTTAATTCAACCTTTCTCTATTTTAATTATTTATTGAAGTCTATTATACATTATTTTATCTGAAATGCATTTTTTTATGGATAAATATTACTGTAATAAGGAACATTAAACATGATTAGAATATTTAAGTTTAAAGGAAAATAATATCATTAACAGAACATTCATTAATTTTCATTATTTTGCTTTTGTTTTAAACGTGACTAAAGAAGAATTTCTTTTAAAATATTCTATAATTCCAACTTCTATCAAATGATTCTGCAATATGAAATTGAAATTTTAGTTGAATAAATGTCGTTCATATAGGTCTTAGTGCGCTTCAACAATAGAGTAGAATTTTTAAGTAATTAAATAAACAAAATTTTAGGTTTACGAATTGAGATGTAGGAGATCAGAAATTAATGTGAATAAATATAATATTTTTAGCTTTATTTTTTCCCTGCCTTATTGTGCCAATTACATATCATCGGAAAGAATTAAAGT
>DASUZI010000003.1:0-2152 GCA_036376955.1 Nitrososphaeraceae archaeon | reverse complement strand
TTTGAGATTATTTATTTAATTACTTTATTTTATTGTCATAGCCTTAACTATTTGATGGTACAGTCTGATTATTCAGACTATGACATATTATTACTTAATGCTTTGCCAAATGTCTTCAAATGTGGATTACAATACAATTAGTACCAATTATATTTATTAATTCTTGAAATTCTCATTCTATGTTTTGAAATAAATAATAATTTTAATTATTAAAATAAGTATCCATTATTAGTATAAAAAATAAAAAAAGTTAAGGATTGTTGAAGCACTGAGCAAATTTATTGAACTAATAACAGAATTAGAATAGGCACTTGCAATAGTCTGCCATCCATCCTGTGTTACTAGAGAATGATCAAACAAATGCTTGAACAAAATTATTATAACTTCCAACTTTATGACTGTTAAAATAAATTTAGGAAAAGTTTTATTTTTTGGGTATATCTATTTCCAATGGTTGTAATTTACTAGGAGGAACACAATTAAGGCAAAAATTTTTCAAGTTGTCATATTGAACATGACATTGTGGACATTCTTTTATAATCATAGTATAATTTCCACTCCAATCAATTTCTGTTCCACAATTACCACAAACTTTAGGTCTATTAGTTTTTGAAGCATGAAGTATATAATCACAGTTACCGCATCTATAAATAGATGACATCTCATAACCCTTTGTAAGTATATTATAGATGGTAGCAACAAATTTAACTTCGACAGGGTCATTAGGATTAAAAATTTTTGGTTTACTCTTCATAGTATTTTTTTGTATTCAGAGTTAAATAACGTTTTGAAATTATGATAATAATATGAATCAATACTTGTTAATGACTGAGGATAAAGTCTTGGCTTTTGGAGAGGTAGTAGTAATAAAAGCCAGAGGATGGAATAATCCTCCAGTTATAGTTACAATCCCTTCTGACGTGGTTAATGCTTACATATTAAAAATAAGAGAAAAGATTAATGTTATTACAAACGGCAAAAAGATTGTAATTAAACGCCGAGATGTGAAAATGTAATATCAAGAAATGGGTTCTTCTACTAATTCTAATACGAACGTCAGCAAGGAAACTTAAAACGATGATGATATTGAAGAAGATGAAGATTTTGATGTGGATGAAATCGATGATGAGTATGATATTGATATTGAGGATGATGATACCAATAACAAGGAAAAGAACAAGAATAACAACAACAAATGAGCATTCAAAATCAAAAGTAAAATCGAATTACTAATAAGGTAGAACTTTACCGAGATATACTAGGAAAAATGACACTAAGAGTAATTGAAGTTTGGGACGCTGCAGATAGGTCAGAAAGTCTATATCAACGAATCAATGATGCAATAAAAGACAATAATATTACTAGAGAAGACCTTATTGACATAAAATATTCTATTGTTTATATTCCAGAGGATAAAAAAATAACCAGTCAGGCACTAATAATATTTGATAAAAAGGAAGATGTTGTCATCACAGAATTAGATGTAGTTGATGATAAAGATGAGTTACTTAGAGATTAATAATGAGTTCTGAAATATCAGATTTAAAAGTAAGTATTGAAATATTTAATGAATTTTCTAGAAATGAATTTCTAAGAAGATATCATGAGTATTTCCAGACAAATATCGACCCAGAATATAGACCTGTTTTCACAGTATGGTCCAATTGGTTTAATGATGAAGCAAAAATACAATTTTTATCAATGAGTTTGAATGAACAATATGCTTTTATCTATAGAGTAGTTAGAAATGAAATGTTTGAATCTGCTAAAAATATTTATATTGAAGGTAAAAAGGATAAAACGATTTATTATGATGGAAATAATCCTAATCGCCCTACAACTAAATCTTTTAACCTTAAAAAAATGAAAATTGAAGAATCAGTAACTGAAGACAATATAATGCGTCTTACTCTGCTAATAGACGAAGAGCAGGAATATCTAAAGGATAAAGATAAGAATGATAATTATTGGAAATGACTTTTAATCAAACTAATAATATTTATCCAAAATCCTGTGGCTATGGATGGATGTGGTTTACAAATCTATTGGACTACTTCTGAAAATACTTATTAGGATGTATTTAGACAGAAGAGACATATTTGTCCTATCGAGTAAACAAACTAACAAATTCCTATTGTTACTTCTAATAATG
>DASUZI010000002.1:0-9118 GCA_036376955.1 Nitrososphaeraceae archaeon | reverse complement strand
CCAAGGCCGATCTTGTTTAATAGGTCTACAGTTTTTTCAAATTTCCTATTTTATAAATAAAAGGTTTAAGGCTATAACTTTATATGCTTGTTTAATTTTTAATTAGAAGTTTGATGTCTGGACTCTGGACTTATTCAATATGAACATTCGTCAAGTAATTATAATATTTTAAAAATACGCTAATTCATACTTTTAAATGACTATATTTTCTTAAATAAAATAAATAATCCATTAAATAGTTAGAATATCTGCTAATTTAAGCTGATTATCATCTATTTCAATAAAAAATTTATATCTAATACCTTTATTGATTATTCTTAATGAAAATAACAAACTTTAGATAGTTTATTGGAAAACATTTTATAAAATTAGAAGTACCGAATAGCTTAGCAACTATAATTCAAAATATTTATCTCTTTTTAGTGTGCACTAACAATATTTTATATACTTTCAGTCACTAAAAACATTTTAAAAGTCAATAAAAGTAAATAAAGTAGATGTTATGTCTAGCACAGCTGCAGCATAATTATTGGATAGTTATGCCAAAAACATCATTTACCTCTGATTTACTGTTGGTTTATATTTTTGTTCAGTTGAAAAATACAGTACATAATATAATCATGACTTAAATTATAGAATTCTGATTTAATGTATTATTAATCATTATACGAATAAGAAAGGGTATAAATTATTCACCAACCTCATGATAATTATATAGGATTATGTGAGAAGGGGATTCTATCTCTATCATTCTTGGCGAAGTATTGAAATGATAATACAATAAGAGTCTCAATATTAAGCACATTAATTTATATGATACTGTAATATTAGTAATTTTAATCACTAAAAAATATTTTCTCCATGGATAAAAAAATTTGCGAGAACGTAAAGCAATTAGTGTTTCAGTTTTAATATAACAAATTGAATCTATTTCCTGAACGGAATACTCGTTATAACATTTTGAAATATCCTTTCATTAAACTGTACTTTATATTTTCTGCTCCTAGGTCTGGTGCGTAAACGATATCCACAGCAAGGACACCATAAACCTTCCCATTTTATAAAAATTTGACATACTTGACAACGTTTCTGTCCAATTATATAACGTTGTCCACTTTTAGGTTTTAATGCTTTATGACGAGCACATATACCCTTGCATGGCATTTTACTTTAGTTCCATCAATATTTTCTTCTCTGTAATTTCTATTTTAAACAATTTATGCTTAATTTATTACATTATATCTTATTAAATCTAGCTAAAGTACTAATAATGGATTGGATTAGTCATGTTATATCATAAAATTAGGAAGGTTAATTCTTAAAAGGATAAATACAGCAGGACAAAATTCAGTTTCTGTTTTTATTCTTGACTCGGTAAATAACATACAAATGAAATTACTCAAAAAAGCAAGAATAAAATCCTCCAAGATAAGCCGATATTTTACAGGAATTTATATCATAACTTTACAATATATATTTACTTAGAATGAATGTAAAATAAATGAAAATTCTTTATTGCACAGAGTCTTCGCCAGAATATTACACTCAAAATAGCAAAGGTATAAACATTCAAGAAAAATCTGAAATTTTTGTTATCGGAGACTTAACTTATTGTTGTGAAGCTTTAGAAAAGAATTTTTGGCTAGAATTAATCCAAGATGAAAATTATAATGAGTCTAATGAACCAAAAGTTGTATTAGGATGTGCCAATTATAGTGGAGGCTACACAATCATAGGAGGAACTGATGGGATAAGATTTTGTCCATTTTGTGGCAGGAAGATTGAGTTAGAAAAAGTTATTAGCGGTACTTAATAAAACTATTCAGTTTAACGTATTGATACTATGAAACAAGTTTATTTGGTAACTGTTCAGATAGAAGGAATGGTTAGCCAGTTAAAGAATATCGTATTTGAAGACGAATCCGCCTGTAATAAATTTATTGACAAATTGAAATCCCAATCACCGAGCAAAAATCGATATTTATGTTATAAATGGAAAATACCATTAATTACAAATGAAGATTATAATAATCTTAATGAAAATGAAATTTTAGAAAATTCCAAAGAATTAAAGTGATGTAGTATGCAACTAAGTGAAGATAAATGATCCCTGGTTTTTTCAACATTATTGAACTGAACATATATTGAATCAGTATAAGAAATATCGTATCTTTTCAATTCTGTTAAAATATTAAATGAACATATATAATTCAATAACTTGAAGAAGAGCAAATAGTAGATGTGTTTTAATTAATCAAATTTCATCAGAACTTATGTCATAATAAATCATTATTATCGAAGATTTATAAAAAATAAAACATTTTTGGAATTTATTAAAGTTAAGATTATCATTAACTAATTTAAATTTCTTTAATCTCTTTTCAATTTTAGTAATTTTCAACTTTCTGGACACTATAAAGCATTACCATCAGTATATACACGATGTTATCCGAAGAATAAACTGATATCATACATTTTACGGCAACTACTTATTTATCAATAATGATATGTATAATCTAATACAGAATTGTTTCGTATCGTATGAATAATTAAGAGAAATTAAGGCCAATCTGGTGAAAATTTTATCTATTATGAATACAACTAATAGATTCCGTTTGTAGGTTTGGTAAGAACTCAACAAAGGAATTTAATTGTAATATAAACACTGGTTTTATTCCGTTATCAAAAATTTATTTATCAATAATTAATAATAGCACGTTCACTAGTATCAACTTAAAAAACTGATGTTTTTTGTTTTTAATCACATAAACTTAAATAATTTTGAAAAATGATTTAATTAATAAGAGGTCATTTTTAGGATTGAATAATTCTTTATCTATTTCAAAACTTAAGAAATTAGGTAATTTTCATTTACAAAAACTCAATACCACTAAAAACCAATTTGAAATTTATTCAGACATCTTTAATTTTTTCGATTCCACTTTTATTTTTGAATCTCTCTCAGGTCCTGAAGAGTTAGCAGAGACATCTATAATTGGCTTTAATCCGAGTTTTACGGTAAAATGTAATTCAAAAAACTTAATTATTTGCAATAGAAATAAAAAAATAGTAAAAATCCTTAAGGTGAGTGAACCACTATCCCAATTACGTTCCATCCTACCAAAAATAACGTCATCTCATCATAAATATAGATTTATTGGAGGAGCAGTAGGTTACATTAGTTATGAAGCTATACGCTTTTGGGAAAGATTACCTGCTCCAAAGAAAAAAATACTAGACTTCCCCTTGTTTGAGTTTGGTATTTTCACAGATGGAATACTCTATGACCATAAGCAGAATCAACCTTATTATTTTCATAATGGGACGGAATCTCAAATAGAGAAACTAAATAAAATATTAAATAGTAATACTCACATCTTTGATAAGAAGGAACTGAAGAAAAAGGATAGTTATCTTAAACTAGACCTTAACGCGAGTGAGGTCAAATGTTCTGTTCCACAAAGAAACCTCAATAAAACAGAATTTATAAAAATGGTAAGAAAAGCACAAAAATATATTTATGATGGTGATATTTTTCAAGTAGTTTTATCAAAAAACTTCAAATTTAATATCGAAGGAAATCTGCTTCGAGTTTATTCATCATTGCGAAAACTGAATCCTTCTCCATATATGTATCTCTTTAAGATTAACAAGAGATGTATAATCGGATCCAGTCCAGAAATGCTTCTTAGAGTTACTGGAAAAGTAATCGAGACCTTTCCAATAGCAGGAACGACACCAATTGGTCAAAATGAGGAAGAAACTAAGAAACTTGGTGATAGTCTATTAAAAGATGAGAAGGAATTAGCCGAACATACTATGTTAGTTGACCTTGCACGAAATGATGTAGGTCATGTTTCGGATTTCGGTTCGGTAAATGTGAAATCCTTGATGGTAGTTAAACGATTTAGCCACGTACAACACATTGTATCACATGTTGTTGGACAATTGTCAGATAGCTTTGATGTGTTTGATGCTTTAAAATCACTCTTTCCCGCGGGTACCGTTTCAGGA
This sequence comes from Nitrososphaeraceae archaeon, assembly GCA_036376955.1. Lineage (GTDB taxonomy): Archaea > Thermoproteota > Nitrososphaeria > Nitrososphaerales > Nitrososphaeraceae > TH1177. The sequence continues at coordinate 5,104 of DASUZI010000002.1, read as the reverse complement.
GCACCCAAAGTTAGAGCTATGGAGATAATAAATGAATTGGAAAATGAGAGAAGAGAACCTTATGCTGGGGCTCTTGGTTATTTCTCTTTCAATGGATGTTGTGATTTTGCTATAACAATTAGATCAATTTTTATTCATGGAAAAAAGGGTTTTATACAATCAGGTGCTGGAATAGTAATGGACTCAATTCCTTCAAATGAATGGGAAGAAACAGAAAGGAAGGCAGAAGCAATGATCTCGGTTTTAAAAGATATAAATAATATTCCTCATAAGCGTAATATACGTTCTTGAAATATCACACAAAGAGTTAATAAAATTGCTCTATATTATTTAACTTTTTTCAAAAATAATAGTGAATCATTGATAAATATTTTTAGGGGGTTTGGAGAATCTGTTTTTTGTATTCATGTGATATTCCATTGATATTGATGAGTCTTTTTGTCTACCGGTCAAAATACCAATCACAACATCATCATTTTTAATGATATCTTTTTCTTTTAATTTTTTAATTCCTGCCGGAACTGCTCCAGATGCAAGTTCGCAGTCAAAACCATTTAGTCCTACAACTGACATTCCGTCCATCATTTCACTATCATTCACCTGAATTACTAATCCATTAGTATACCATAAGGCTCTCAACCCTTTAACAATATTAGAGGGTTTACCAATTTGAATAGCAGTAGCCCTAGTTTTAGGAAGGATATTTTTGTCCTTCTTATATTGATAATATCGCTGAATTTTCTCGACATCAGGATTACCATCATTCCAATGTAGTTTAGTATCTTCAAATTTACCGTTAACTAGTTCGTAGAGCGTATTTGCACCTTCTGAATTAACAACTGCAATCCTGGGGATTTTTTTTATCCACCCCCATTGATGTAATTCCATCAATGCCTTTCCGCAACTAGATGTATTTCCTAATGCACCACCAGGATAAACGATCCAATCAGGAGGGTTCCATTCTAAATGTTCTAGTGCCCTATAAATAATGGTTTTTTGGCCTTCTATTCTAAATGGATTGATAGAGTTTACAGTATACCCCTTTGAAATGTTGGAATATTCTAAAGAAGATTGTAATGCATCATCAAAATTTCCATCAACTTGAATAACTTGAGCCCCGAATTGAAAGGCTTGACCTAATTTACCCGGTGCTATTTCCCCCTTAGGAATAAAAACATCACATTCCATGTTCTCATTAGAAGCATACATTGCTGCCGAAGCCGACGTATTACCAGTAGAAGCACAGATCAAGGACTTTATTTGTAACATCTTTGCATGCGTAACAGCAGATGACATACCATTGTCTTTGAAAGATCCACTGGGATTATAACCCTCAGGTTGAAGGAATAAATTTTCATTTGGAAGGCCCACAAAATCTGCAACTTTCGACATATTATAGGGCTTTGATAATCTTCCCTCCGCACCGTCGAGAGAGACTAATACATCTGAACATTCTCGGATGTTCTCAGTATCTATTTCAGGAAAATTTAATAATTCTCTAAATCTCCACACGCCGCTTTCATTGTATATATTTCCGTTAGGATTTCTTCTTTGATAAAATACTTCGATTAATTCCTTAGATGGTTTGGATGGATAAATAATATCTAGAAATGAACCACAAGAACACTGGTAATTATTAAATATGATTTCATAAGTCAAACCACAATTCGGATTGATACACTTTTTTACAGCATGATTCATTCGAATGAATCATTAATTTTATCTTATTTATATTATTATTGATTATTCCTAATTCTTGTAACCTTTGGGTAATGAAACTGGATGGGCTGCAACTGCAGAAGTAACTTTGAGATTATTTTCCTTCAACATTATTTAATTAATTAATTAATAAATTCATAATTCATATAATATATTACTTAAATAGATAATCAATTTATGTAAAATTCTAAGTAAATTAATTATTATTTCATAAAAGGAATTCTACTTCTTTCCTTTTTTTTCATACATTTTAAGGATTTGTTGAATTGCTCCATCCATATCCTCTTCAAGGACATCAGGAGAGATTGATCGCTTTAAGAGGTTATTTATGGTACTAGATATTTCAGTACTCACCTCATCAAAACTGTCCATATCATTATAGCTTTGTTGATATAACCTTTTAAGTTTCATAGCATTAAGTTGAGTTTGATCATTAAGGGAAACACTATATTCCCTATTATTTACTTTAATCTTTTTTTCTTCCATAAGATCTTCCCTATGTCAAGCATTTAAATAACTTTCTATGTAAAATTTATATTTTTAATTATTAATTAATAAAATAACTAACTATTAATTTTATAAATGAAAAAATTTTATTAAAATAAGATCAAATAAATGAACTTTTCAAGCCTATGAAAAATGTTGGAATTAACTAAACAAAACATATTTTCACTATTAATTGTTAATTTAAAGTTATTTTAGAAGTTAATTAACTATTTATAAAATGTTCATCTCTTTATAAATTCTATTATAGTTTAACAAAAAATTCTAACATTTATTTTCCTTTGATGCTAAATATAGTCATAAATGAAAGAAGACTATTCTTCTCATGAAAATTCATATTGTAATGATCTTTTTTTTTTATTAAAAGATATTATAATTAAAGAAAAAGCTCAGGGTCTTCTGCTATCAGGCGGCTTAGATAGTAGTATCATAGCTAGTTTTCAAAAACCAGAATATACCTTTACTGTTATTCTAGATGGTTCTCATGCCTCAGATTATAAATATGCAAAATTAATGGCAAAAAAATGTGGCTCTACTCATATCACCATTAGAATAAAAACTTTGGAGTTGCTACAAATTGAAGAAAGAATCATAGAATTATTTCGTACTTTTGATCCTATTTTTATTCGCAATTCTAGCGTTATTTTTGCTGGAGCTCAAAAAGCTAATGAAATGGGAGTAAGAACCCTTCTGACAGGAGATGGGGGAGATGAATTATTTGCAGGCTACAACTATCTAAAACGATACTACAAAGACATGCGAAAGTTAGAAGATGAGGTCAAAAGATTATGGGATATAATGCATTTTCCTTCGGAAACTATTGGCAAATTTTTTGATATTAAAATAATCTCTCCATATCTCGATGCAAAATTTATGAAATTTGCAAAGTCTATCGATATATCAATGAAAATAGGTCTTTATCAGGATAAATTATGGGGCAAATTAATATTAAGAAGGTGTTTTGAAAAATGGCATCATCAAGAAAAACATGCTTGGAGAATAAAAGAGGCTCAAGAAGAAGGATCAGGTTTTTCAAGAATAACAGACTATCTGGAAAATCAAATCTTTACAAATGAAAAATTTTTAGATGAAATTAAAAGAATAAAAATGTTTGAACAAGTTAAAATTCGTAGTAAAGAACACTTATTTTATTATTTAACTTATAGAAAATATTTCCCTCCACCACGATTACAAAAAAATTTTGTTGAACAAAATAGGTGTCCAGATTGCAACTGTATATTTATATGGGGAGGGAAATTTTGTAGAATATGTGGAGCATATCCGGTCAATCCTATTTTTAGTAAAGGATAAACATACCTTACTATCGGTGGTATTTCAAAATATATGTTATATGATTTTATTTAACTTTACTTATCACTAAAATAATCTAACTTTTAATGATTGTGAATTGTTATTTTTAGAAATTTTTCTTGAATAACTATTTTAACTATGATTTTTAAGATTAGATAAAATAACAGTAATTTAGATTTCATTCAATATTCATATGCTCTTATGATTTCAAAGTCGAATCTAAAATTATAGAATATAATTTACCTTTAACTGTTTATCTTTATTGTCTAAGAATGTATATACAAAATATATGAATTGATCAAAAATTTATTTATTTATTACTTCATCAGCTGTTTAGTATAGTTACCTTTTAGATTGTATCTCCAGTTACAAGAGATATAGTTACAATCTCATTTTTAAACAAATTTGTTAAAGAATTTTTGGTGAATAGATAGCCGATGTCATTTAATAAAAGATGGGTCAAACCAACTACTAATCAAGGAGTTACAAATAAACTTCTTGAGAATAAATTTATGGATAATATAAAATCCCCTGTTCCTCTAAAACCTAAAATAGAAGATGCTCAAAAAAAATTACAGCTACAAATTTCTAAATTAGATGGTATTTCTAATAAAATGCATGAAAAAGATAATTTAATTTTTAAAAGGATTGTTTATGCAATGCAAACTCACGATAGCCAATATGCAAAAGTATTATCTAATGAACTGTCTCAAATTAGAAAAATGGATAAGATGGTATGTTCAGCAAAACTTGCAATGGAACAAATCCAATTAAGGTTGAATACAATTACTGAATTAGGAGATGTCGTTGTTACATTGAGTCCGGCGATGTCTGTAATAAAAGGCATTCAAGGAGGTTTGTCTTCTATGATGCCAGAAGCTGACCAATCTTTCGGACAAATATCTGATCTATTATCAAATATCATGAATGATTCTTCACAAATACCTAATACAGAAATATCTGGAACAGGTATGATATCTGAAGACTCAATGAAGATATTAGAAGAGGCTAGCATGGTAGTAGAACAAAGCATGAAAGATAAATTTCCTGATTTACCTTCCTCGTCAGATATAGATCAAGAAAGTTCAGAAGCATCAATATATTGAAGATTTGAAAATATTATCTATCTGATTTAGAAATTTTTTCTATTTTCTTTTTTATTCTCGAAATTGTAGGATAACTATAACCTTTTTCCTTATAATTTGTGATCATTTTTTTCCAATTGTCTAATCTCCATTGCGCTTGTTCTTTACTTAACATATCTGTCTCCTTTTTTATTAAACTCTTTCTTCCTGGAAATAAATATCCTCCGGCTTCAGCAGAGTATCTCTTATATGCAAATCTTAAACCGAACAAGAACATATCTGAAGGAAGAGTCTTTAGATAGAATATAAGTTCTTCGTATGTTTCATCGGAGACATTCATATTTATTTCTAATATTTTCATAACTTCTTTTTGAGAATTATCTTTTTATGTCTTTCTAGATTACTTGTCTGGATAAAAATTCTTAAAATAGGATTAGCTTCCGATAAACGATCTTTCTATAATATTGTTTTAAAAATTTATTGTA
>DASUZI010000001.1:0-5335 GCA_036376955.1 Nitrososphaeraceae archaeon | reverse complement strand
AGTTACAGGACAAAATATGCAAAATGATCACTATAAAGCAATTTGCAAATATCTCTCCAGGTTTTGATGTTCAACATAGACCTTTCTTTGAAGATTGAATATCTATAGTTCGTCAATCTTAGTATGTAACTGTTCTTTAGTATGAACTGTATAAACCCGTGAATACAAGGTAATGAGTTCAAATCTCATTCCCTTCATTGATTCCTCGGGTCAAAGGATAACAATAAAAAATAAATATAAAAAGCAAAAATACAAAATATAAAAACACAAACGATACGTTATAGATAGTAAGATGTATTACTGCTTTATTTTTGCTTAGAAAATAATTAGATAAACATGTTAGAGAAGCAAAAAAAATATTAAAAAAATTATTAAAATGGATAAATGAAGATAGAATTAATAACGCTTCTGCAATAGGCGTTCAAAGTTTGACTGGAGACAGGAAAAAGAAGCAAAAATAGATAATCCTTTTAGCTGTCCTGATATATCTATGTGAGTTAGCAGAATTAAATTTTAAAAACATTTGAACCTAATGTATTATCTGAAGTTATTCTATTAATTATTGAAAAAGTAGTGCCGTAGCAAAGATTGCTCTTACTAAACTTATCAACAAATTCAAATGTTCACATGGAATATTAGTTAAATAATACCAAATATGTAATAAAGTTTATATATTGTAATATATATTACATTATATAGGTGAATATTACAATGAGTAATAAAGATATAAATCCATATGATTGGTATAAAAGATTGTTTAGCGGACGAAGTCCTTTTGGCAGCTGGAACTTTAATGATCTATTTAGAGAATTTGATGAAATGAGAAACCAAATGGAAAGAACATTTTCTGAACCATTTAAAAATATAGAAAACAGAGTACCGAAAGAATTAGTTAAAGAATACGAAACACCAGAAGGTGGAAAAGTTAGAGAAGTAGGTCCAATAGTATATGGATATTCCATGACCATAGGACCTGATGGAAAACCAAATATAAGAGAGTTTGGTAACGTAAAATCTCCTTTTGCTGGAAGAGGTTTGTTTGAACAACCATCAATTTCTTCAGAAAGAGAACCTTTAGTTGATATATCATCTACAGATAGAGAAGTAAAAGTCATAGTAGAAATGCCAGGTATAAAAAAAGAAAATATAAAGATAAATGCTTATGAAAACTCAGTAGAAATAATAAGTGATGATCCACAGAGAAAATATCATAAAGTAATAGATTTGCCACCAGAAGCAGATATTGAAACTGTTAAGTCTCTATACAATAACGGAATTCTGGAAATCGTTTTTAATAAAAAGAAACAGACGAAATCTAAAGGAAAAGAAATTAAAGTAGAATAATGAGAAATTTTTTTATTTACTTTTATTTTCCTGATTTATTACTAAATCCGATAAATTTTGGACAACAAAAATAATAAAACGTTTAATACTTGATTATTCAAATAAAATCTTAGTATTTATAAATTCGATCAACCATCTGGAATTGAGGCGTATAAACAATCAATGAAGAAATTTTATGAACGTTTACAAGAAAATAAGAAATAAAATATAAATTTAATTTTCTAAATATTTTATTACTTGTAAAAATATAACCCAAACATGGAACTATAAAGATACTTCAACTGAATAAGAATCTTTATAGTCCAATTCATGCTTTTCTAAATCTAGACTGATTTGATGGAGTCTTTTATATGGTGGGTACAGGAAGGCTTTTATTAATTCAGAACCATACGTAGTCTCGGATAATTCCTTCTGAAGATTCTCTGTAAAATTATTATTAAGAATAGTTTCTTCCTTTTTTAGGAGATCTGTTGACATATTCTTATGTTATTATATTGATATTTCTCTATATCAATATTTATTATTTGATTAGTTTTATATTATCATTTTAGCAAAATAAAAAAATAAAATCTAATTCTCTATTTAAATAATCTCTAATAATAAAAGAAAAATAATTAGGTTTAATAGAACTTTAGTTAATTAATGTGCTTTGTGGTTGTGATCATTCAAATCTTCTACTGCACTAAAAGCCTCTCCACACTGACAATTGTATTTCTTTCCTTCATCATCCTTATCAGTTCTATCTTTTTTTTGTTGTTTTGACGACGCCATTACTTAATGCTATGCAACAAATTATTTATTGATAAGAGCACTTCGTTCTTCAACTCAACATAATAGGAACGATGTTATAGAAGAGTCTCTTTTTTAATAAGTTATAGTCGTATTTCCTGATGATTTGTTACCTCTATTAGGGAAAATATAATTTTTCTTAGTAAATACTTCCCAATATCCATTTACTGAAGAATTCTAGTAGATTTGAATACCACAGTTATAGACACAAGGTCTTGGATTAAAATTATTATTTTGATTAGAAGTAGTGTTAAAATTTGACATAGATCAGATTTCCATCCTCATCTAAAATATCCTCTTGTTTGAGTTCCTGAATCCAATCCTGAACTAATTCTTCAGTTATTGAACCGTCATAAAGCATTTTTGAATCTAGTATTTTATCATAGGGATATTGAGAATCTGAATATTCAAATAATTGTGATCCTATTTTACCTACTGCAAAACTACCCTTGCCATTGGTCCACAATTGATACAATACTTTTTTATTATTACTAGAAGAACTCATTTCTTTTATTAATATTTATTCAGATAGTAGCGAATACACATGTTTTATAAAACATTCTTTCGGAATTTCTTTGCAAACATAGCATTCTTCTCCAAATTCTGGATGAATCTCTGCTAACGCTTGATAATTTATTCTTGATGAAGTCATAAAACATACCCGAAAATCGTTTGATGACGATGTATCTTGTTGTACTATTTTTGACAAATTATGTAACTTGTTGTACAAATCAAATCCATCTATTACAGACATTCTATAACCAATAAGAACAAGATCATAATTTTCAGGATTAAAGTTTTGTTCTGCTATGTTAGGGTCATTTATTAAAGTTAAATTGAACCCTTCTTCTTCTAACCATTTTTTATATTTAGAAGAAGTATTAACATCATCATCAACTATCAAAATATTTTTGTTGTTAGCATTAGAAGAATTCATTTTTTTTCTTAAAGAACCTCCGAATAGTTTGAAGTTATAAATAATTTAGTTTTATTTGATTTCTTAAAGTTCAATAGTAATCAACAATTGCTTATTGTCAAGTTCCTCGACATTATCTAAATAATTTTTAGGAATCCAAATCACACTATTATCTTTCATTCGGTTTAGTTTTCCAGCAAATTTAATCTTGATTTTGTCTCCCAATATCTGAATTAGGCTTTCCATATTATTTAATACTATAGTCTACCTTATAAAAGACTAGAAGTAAAAAATGAATATAAAAACTCTGGATTATATTAATAGTGAAGGAGGAAAGGAACTGCAAAATTTATCATTACTGATGGTGGTACATCCTGTATATCACAACTGCATAATATTACCATTCCAATCTGTTTACTTGGATTAAATGCAATGATGCTGCTATAACCGTCTATTGCACCGGTATGCCAAATAACTTCTTTTCCAAAATCAGTCGTAATGGCCCATCCTAGACCGATAAAAGTATCACTTAAAGATGTTTGATTCGTAGATGGGGCAAATAGAATGTCTTATAAGATGAGTTTCATGCATTATATCATTTATCTCAGTGTATAAGGCCTATATTAGCAGATAGATATTTCAATAAATCATTTGTTGTTGAATACATTGCTCCTGCTGCCTGAATAGCTTCTGGTATAAATTCAAGATTAACTTCTTTACCATTAATATGACCTTTAGCAAATCTTTCTTTAACTGTATTAGAAACTGATATTCCAGAAGTGTTCATTCCAATTCCAGTGCTATCCATTGCAAGTACGTCTAGTATTTTATCTTTTACAAGCTGACTAAAGGGAACACCTGATTTTATAGATAGAACGTGACCTAAAAAACCCATACCAATATCTGAGTAGTTTGCTAAAGTTCCTGGTTCACGATCAATTATAGTATTTGGAAGAAAATTATATATCTGTTGATTTGTATAAGTGGTATTTCTAATCCAACCTTCAGGAAAGTCAGGTAAGCCAGATGTATGTGTAGCTAAATGTTTTAGTGTAATTTTGTGTCCGTTATAAGAAGGTACTTTTAATAATAGTATTAGAAGGCAATATTATTCTGTTATAAACATCAACCATGATATTAAACTACTCCTATTTTGGCTTGTCTTTCATGTTCACATCAATTTTCCAATTTTATATCATCCATAATGTGTTGCTATAATCTATAAAGTCTAAATTCTGAGGCGACTATAGCGTCATGATCTTTTTAGGTATTCGATAAATGAAGATCTGACAAGGCAATTATAGAACATATCATTTCGATAATATAACTTATGTATACAAAATAAAAATGAGTAAAATTTCGTTATATATCATAGTAACGTATTACATCTCAATATTGCTGATATTTACTAACTTTACAGTAGAAATTATTTACAATTACAAGTTTTATATACAATAAAAAGAATATAATGTATGAAAAAAGTTCTTTTTGTTTTGACTTCTCATGATCAGTTAGGTAATACAGGAAAAAAAACAGGATTCTGGATGGAAGAATTTGCTAGCCCTTTCTATGAATTCATTGATAACGGATACGATGTGACAATTGCTTCTCCAAAAGGTGGACAACCTCCTGTGGATCCCAAGAGCAACCTAGAAGAATGGCAAACAGACTCTACACGACGTTTTCAAAAAGATAAATCCTCTCAAGAAAAGCTAGCAAATACGTTGGTCCTAAGCCAAGTTTCAGCTAGTGATTATGATACATTGTTTATTCCAGGCGGTCATGGACCCATGTGGGATTTAGCAGTAGATAAAAACTTGAAAAAATTAGTTGAAGATTTTTACTTTGGTGGAAAATTTGTTACTGCAGTATGCCATGCACCTGCAGGATTATTACAGGCGACAGATAAAGATGGAAACTCGATATTGAAGGATAAAAAGGTAACTGGATTTACAGACAGTGAAGAAGATGCTGTACATCTAGAGAAGGTGGTTCCATTTTTGTTGGAGGACCGCATGAAAGAATTAGGAGGGAAGTTTGAAAAAGGTGAAAATTTTCAACCGTTTGTAGTCTCTGATGGAAAATTGATTACAGGTCAGAATCCTGCATCTTCATTTGTCGCAGCTCAAAAAGTAATAAAAGTTTTAGAAAAGAAATAAAGAGGAGGATGACTAGTAATGAAATACCAATCTTTAACGAATGTTGTTATTAGTATACATTACCGTATCTAATACTTTATTCGTTAATACCTTCAAAAGATTATATTTTTGTCATCATTGGGTATTG